>DATBWS010000132.1:0-5858 GCA_036514675.1 Candidatus Hydromicrobium sp. | reverse complement strand
CAGCTATAGCGGCATTCCTCATTACCTGGTATTCCTCATCTGTCAGAGTCTGGGCCGGAGCCACGGTAATGCTGTCTCCGGTGTGCACCCCCATAGGATCGAAGTTTTCAATGGAGCAGACTATAACCACATTGTCATTCTTATCCCTCATAACCTCAAGCTCATATTCCTTCCAGCCCGCTACCGATTTTTCCACCAGCACCTTCGATATGGGAGAAAGATCAAGCCCCCTCGTTACAATATCGGTAAATTCTTCTTTATTGAAGGCCACACCTCCGCCCAGACCGCCCAGGGTAAAACTGGGCCTCACAACCAGCGGAAACTTTAACCTGCGGCTGAATTCCAGAGCTTCGCTCAGGCTGCGTGCATATCCGCTTGGAGGAACATAAAGTCCGATATTTGCCATAGCCTCTTTAAATTTTTCCCTGTCTTCGGCCTTATTTATAGCCTCTACATCCGCTCCTATAAGCTCCACCCCGTATTTTGAAAGGACTTTTTCCTTTGCCAGCATAACCGCTATATTAAGTCCGGTTTGCCCTCCCAGAGTAGGAAGGATGGCATCGGGCCTTTCCCTTTTTATAATCTTTTCCACGAATTCGAAACTTAACGGTTCGATATAAGTCTTGTCCGCAAACTCCGGGTCAGTCATAATGGTGGCAGGATTGCTGTTTACGAGGATTACCTTATATCCTTCTTCCTTTAATACCTTGCACCCCTGGGTCCCGGAATAATCAAACTCGCATGCCTGCCCTATCACTATAGGGCCCGAACCTATTATCATTACTTTTTTTATATCTTTTCTTCTGGGCATAAATTTCTATTTTTCTTTTAGTTAAAATTATCTATGATTTCTGCAAACCTGCCGAATATATATCTGGAGTCATGGGGACCGGGACCCGCTTCAGGATGGTGCTGCACCGTAAGCGCGCCTATCCCGGGATACTCTATACCCTCTATGGTGCTGTCATTTAAGTTGAGGTGTGTCACCCTGTAACCGGTAACCTTAATGCTCTTAAGCGAATCAATATCCACCGCAAATCCGTGATTCTGGGTTGTTACCTCCACTTCACCACTGTCCAGATTTTTAACCGGATGGTTTGCCCCGTGGTGACCGAATTTTAATTTATAGGTCTTAGCTCCAAGAGCAAGTGCAAGAAGCTGATGCCCCAGGCAGATTCCAAACAGGGGTTTCTTTCCGATAAGTTCCCTGATGCTGGAAATAGCATAATTTACTGCAGCCGGGTCTCCCGGGCCATTGGATAGAAGAACTCCGTCAGGATTCATCTCAAGAACTTTTTGAGAATCCGTGAATGCCGGAACTACTTCTACTTTAAAACCGGCATCGGACAGACACTTTAAGATATTTAGCTTTACTCCATAGTCATAAACCACCACCCTGTGCTTATAACCCTTCTTTCCGGGATTGAAAATATAGGGTTTTCTGCAGGTGACAAAGTCTACAAGATTCCTTCCTACCATATCCGGGAAACTTTTTAACTTTTGAAGCAGACTCTTCTCATCAAAGGTTACTGTGGAAATTATACCCTTCATAGCGCCTTCAACCCTTATGTGCCTGGTCAGCTGTCTGGTATCAATCTCCGAAATGCCAATAATCCTATAATTCTTAAGATATTGCTCCAGGCTTTCGTCAGCCCGCCAGTTGCTGTAACCCGGAAGATACTCTCTTACAATAAAGCCCTTTACCTGGACTCTATCCGATTGTATGTCCATACTGTTTGTCCCGTAGTTTCCTATCTGAGGATACGTCATGGTGACAATCTGCTCGCAGTAAGAAGGATCGGTTAAAATTTCCTGATAACCGGTCATTGAAGTATTGAAAACTACCTCTCCTATCACTTCTCCGGAGCAGCCAAAATTTATGCCTTCAAATATTTTTCCGTCTTCAAGCATAAGTATTGCTTTCAAGGTTACACGCTCCTGTAAACCAGTTTACCTTTGCTTATGGTGCAGACTATCTTTCCCTTTAGCTTCTGCCCTATAAAAGCGCTGTTTTTACTTTTTGAAATAAAACTTTCCCTTTTTATTTCCTCTTCAGCCTCCGTATCTATAACCGTAATATTTGCAGTTTTTCCCATCTCTATTTTTCCTGCATCAATGCCCAGAATCCTCGCAGGCGAGACAGTAATTAGATTTATAAACCGGGGGATACTCATTTTTTCCTCCCCGCATAATTTGCTGAATGCTGCCGCAAACAACGTCTCAAGGCCAATGGTCCCAAAGCTGGCAAGTTTAAAAGTGGTATTTTTTTCAGTATCCAGATGGGGAGCGTGGTCACTAATTATGGCATCAATTACTCCCTCTTTTACGCCCCCGATTAATGCCAGTCTGTCTTCCTCGCTCCTTATAGGCGGCTTAACCTTAAAGTTTGTATTAAAGGAGGTAAGATAACTGTCATTAAAGAACAGATGATGCGAGGTTACATCGCAGGTTATATTCAGCCCTTCCTCCTTAGCCTTTTTTATCATTTCCACTCCGCCCCTGGTGCTCAAATGGGTTATATGAATTCTGGCTCCGCTTTTTCTGGCAAGGATTATATCCCTGGCTATCATCACATCTTCGCTCAGGCCGGATATTCCCTCCAGTCCCAGCATGGATGAATAGTGCCCTTCATGCATAAGGCCTCCTTCCGACATGAAACGGTCTTCCTCATGAAGTATCAAGGGAAGGCCAAATTGGGTGGAGTATCTCATAATCTCATACATAACCCTGCTGTCAGCTACACCTTTTCCGTCATCTGAAAAGCCAACCGCACCAGCTTCGGACAGGATTCCCATCTCGGTAATATCCCTGCCTTTAAGGTCCCTGGTCATGGCAGCTACCGGAAGTATCCTGCAGGCTGCGTTTTGCGACTTTTCTAAAATATATTTAATTAGAGACTCGCTATCTATGACAGGTTTGGTATTGGGCATGCAGGCGACCGTAGTTATTCCTCCTTTTACTGCGGCCAGTGCTCCGGTCTCAATGGTCTCCTCATCCTCGAATCCGGGGTCCCGCAGGTGGACATGCATATCCACAAATCCCGGAGAGACTATACAGCCTTTTGCATCAATTTTAACTATATCATCCTTGCCGGCTTTAATATTTTCTTTAATCCCGGCTACAATTCCTTCTTTGATATAAATATCGGAAACAAACTCCTTACCATTTTCGGGGTCGATTATCCTGCCCGACTTTACAAGTATATTTTTTTTCTCATTCTCATTCATAAAAATTTTTAACCCAATATTAAATAAAGTATGGCCATCCTTATGGCCACTCCATAAGTTACCTGCTCTTCTATTGCAATCTTTTCTCCCAGCTTGCCCCCCACATCCATAACCTCATCGGTAATCTCTATTCCCCTGTTTACCGGTCCGGGATGCATGACAATGGATCCGGATTTCATCCTGGCAAGCCTTTCCATATTCAGGGTCAGGAACCGGTTGTACTCCATTACCGACGGATAAAATTTCCTATCCTGCCTTTCAAACTGCATTCTCAGCATATATAAAATGTCAGTATCTTCTATGACCTCATCGATACGGTGCTTGACCTTCATTTTCGAGTAGTCTTCGGGAAGAAGCATGGTCGGAGAGACAATAGTTACCTCCATCCCCATCTTTTCGAATAAATCCATATCCGATCTTGCCACCCTGCTGTCCAGGAAATCTCCCACAATAGCCACTTTAAGTCCCTCAAACCTGCCGAATCTTTTCTTAATGGTATAAAGATCCAGCAGAGCCTGGGTCGGATGCTGGTATTTCCCGTCGCCTGCATTTATTACCGGAACATCCACAAACCGGTCTATCATTTTAACCGTCCCGCTGTCGCTGTGCCTTATGATAATGAGATCGACTTTCATTGAAAGTATGGTTTTCAGGGTATCGATAATCGATTCACCTTTCTTAAGACTGCTGGCGGAGGAAGAAAAATTAATTATGTCCGCACTGAGCCTTTTGGCGGCAATCTCAAATGAGGTTTTGGTCCTGGTACTTGGTTCGAAAAATAAATTAATCACCGTCTTGCCACGCAGTGTGGGAACTTTCTTGACATCTCTTCTCGATATTTCAAGAAAAGAATCAGCATTGGAAAGGATCAGTTTTATGTCTTCCAGGCTCAGGCTGTCTGTATCCACTATACTTTTTTTACCAAGCATATTTATTCCTTTTCTACCAGCGTAACGCTGTCTTCACCGTCGGTTTCTTTTAATTTAACTTCCACAGATTCGTTAAACGAGGTGGGGAGGTTCTTCCCCACATAATCCGCCCTTATAGGAAGTTCCCGGTGACCCCTGTCAACCAAAACCACAAGCTGTATCGATCTGGGTCTTCCGAAATCTATTATGGCATCCAGGGCCGCCCTTACCGTTCTTCCGGTATAGAGCACATCATCAACCAGAATCACATTCTTACCCTCTATATCAAAGGAGATATCGGTTATCTGGGCAGTAGGTTTTATATTCTTTCCGATGTCATCGCGGTAAAAGGTTATATCAAGCTTGCCTGTCTTAACTTCGGTTCCTTCAAACTTTTTAATATTTTCCGCTATCCTTTTTGCCAGCGGCACCCCTCTTTTCTGAAGGCCGATAAAAACCAGGCTTTCCGGTCCCTTGTTTCTTTCCAGAATCTCATGCGAGATTCTCTTTACCACCCTGTCTATATCATTTTCGCTTAATATTTGCGCCTTTTCTATCATAATTATTTCCCCATATAAAAAAACCTCCTTACCATAAAGGTAAGAAGGTTAAAATATCGCCCTTATTAAAATATTTTAAAAATATTTTTTTCATTCCTTTTTAGCCTCTCCGGACTATTTTAAAGGTAATAATATTTTAGTTTCGTATTCTGCTAAAGAGATACTATAGAAGATTACAGACAAAAAAACAAGTATAAATTTTAAAACTTATCCCATGTTCTTTCTTAACTGTCTGAGCTTGTAGTTTAAGTCTCCCTTGCCGCCGCCACCGCCGCCGCCTTCACTTTTATAATTATTATAGTTTTTCTCTCTTGGGTTACTAAAATTTCCTTTGTTTTGGGTTCTGGCTTCATTGACTACAATGGTTCTTCCCTTGAATTCACTCTGGTTCAGTTTTTCCACCGCTGCCTTTGCCTGTTCTTCAGTCTCCATTTCCACAAATCCAAAACCTCTTGATTTTCCGTCCATTCTGGCAATTACTTTGGAGTAAGTAACAGTACCAGCCTGTGCAAACAGCTCTTCCAGTTCCTTGTCAGTTGTGTTGTACTCTAGATTGCCTACATACATTCTCTTATTCACTTAAAAATACCTTTCCTCTAATTACTTTTTTCTATATATAAAAAGAGAAGTAGAAATTATATTATTTGGAATTTGAAATGGAAAAATAATAAGATATGGAAAAGAAGACTTAATCCTATTTATATTTACATACTTCTAATATAAAATCCCTACTACTCAATTTTAAAATGTAAAACTATTTCAGTTATACCCCCATATTATATAATATATTTTACATTTGTCCAAAGAATATTTTTTTCCGTAAAAATCTCCAGTATTATCTAAAAGTCAGAATCTTTTCCAGGGGCAGTCTCTTTCTGGGTCTAATTTCTAAATCCTTATGCGCATATCCTACCGCTATCAAAGATACTATCTTCCATGCCATAGGTATATTTAAGATTCTTTTTAACCTCCTGGCATTAAACCAGCCTATCCAACAGGTGGAAAGTCCCAGCTCTCCAGCTTCCAGGACCAGGTGTTCCAGAGCAATGGCCACATCAATCAGGTGATAGTGAACCCCGATTATTGCTTCTCCAATATAGTGTGAGATTAAACTCTTCCTTACCGAACAACCGACTATAATAAGGGGAGCCGACCGGGCCCAC
>DATBWS010000131.1:0-8932 GCA_036514675.1 Candidatus Hydromicrobium sp. | reverse complement strand
AATAATAATTATAGTATTATTACATAATATTATATAATAATAAATTGATTCTAAAAATTTTTATTTGAAAATAAGAGGGAGATGCTTTCCATGTTTAAAAAAATACTGGTTTTTATACTTGTCCTAACTTTGATATTTATTGCATCCGGCTGTAAGAAAGGTGAGGAAGAAACAACGCAGATTCCTTCAGAAGGTATATATGTAAGGTATAAAGAAGTGAAAGAAAAAGTTCCATACAACGTCATAGATGATGTATTGTTGCCATATTTCGATGAGAATACACTTTTTGAGAACTCCAATCTTATATTTAAAGGAATAGTCATTGATGAAAAAGAGATTGGAATTGAAGAATATAGAGATGGAAGGCTTATTAATACATATTATCGTGATGTTTCTACGTTCGAGATAGAAGATATATATTACTCGGAAGATCCTTCTTTAGAAATTGGTGATGTAGTAAAAGTCGCAAATGGCAGCTGCTCTTATTGGTGGTATGAGGGAACTTTAAAGATGGAAAAGGACAAAGAGTATATTGTACTAGCAAAAAGGAGTTCTGAAGTATCTTACACTGATTTTACAAAATATTATGATTATATTGTCGAAAATTATTGGGTACCCATAATAGGAGTAGAAAATGGCAACTATTTTGTTGATGAAGAATTAATATCCTTAATAGACAATGCAGAGGAAGAGATAGTAAGGGAAGATGGCGATTTTAAGACTACAGTATATGTAAAGAGTGAAGAATTTGAAGAGGAGCTTGCAAGTCTTATCTCTCAAAAGAAGGGAGAAAGCTAAGGAATGGTGAAAAAACTATAATTCTTAAAATTTATTAATAAATCCATATTATTGACATATATATAATAAATTATTTATTATTACATATATTATTATAATATTATGATAACAAATTAAATTTAAATTTATAAATAAATTAATACAGGGAGATGGTTTCCATGTTTAAGAAATTACTGGTTTTTATACTTGTACTAACTTTAATATTTATTATATCTGGCTGCAAAAAAGGAGAAGAGGTGGAAACAGATAAAATCCCTAAAGAAGGTTCATATTCAAGATGCATGGAAGTAAGAGAAAAAATTCCATACAACGTCATAGACGATGTGGAATTTCCGTATTTCGATGAGAATACACTTTTTGAGAACTCCAATCTTATATTTAAAGGAATAGTCATTAATGAAGTGGAAATTGGCATTGAAGAATATATTGGTGGAGAACTTGAGCGTACATATTATCGTGATGTTTCTACATTTGAGATAGAAAAAATATATTATTCGGATGATCCTTCTTTGGAAGTTGGTGATTTAGTAAAAGTTTCAAATGCAAGCTGTTCTTATTGGTGGATTGAAGGAACTATAAAGATGGAAAAGGACAAGGAGTATATTGTACTGGCAAAAAAGAGTTTTGATTTGCCTAATGTTGAATTTACAGAATATTATGATTACTCTGTCGAAAATTATTGGGTACCTATAATCCCTATAGAAAACGGCAATTACTATGTTGATGAAATGCTTCCATCTTTAACAAGTAATGCAAAAGAAGAAATAACAAGGGAAGATGGTGATTTTAAGACTATAGTATATGTAAAGGGTGAAGAATTTGAAGATGAGCTTTCTAGCCTTATCTCTCAAAAGAAGGGAGAAAATAAGTATAGTGAAAAATAAGAAAATATAAAAATATTGAGAAAGTCAGCTAGTATGGAAGTATTTTTTACATATAAATAATAAATGTAGTATAATTATATAACAATTCTATAATATTAACAAAATAAGTTAATTTGAAAAATTTTCACTGATTTAATACAAGGGAGATGGTTTCTATGTTTAAGAAAATTCTGGTTTTTATACTTACCGTAACTTTAATATTTATTGTATTCGGCTGCAAGAAGGATGGAGAAACAACAGCGCAGATTCCTTTAGAAGGTACATATGTAAGAAGTATCGAGGTGAAAGAAAGAATTCCATATAATGTTGTAGATGCTGTTATAGTATCCTATGATGAAGATATGCTTTTAGAGGAATCCAATCTTATATTCAAAGGAATAGTTATTGATGAAGAAGAGATTGCTATTAAAGAATATATCGATGGAGAACTTAACTATACATATTATATGGATATTTTCACATTTGAAATAGAAAAAATATATTACTCAGAAGATCCTTCTTTAGAAATTGGTGATGTAATAAGAGTTGCAAATTACAGCTGCTCTAATAATTGGATTGAGGGAACCCTAAAGATGGAGAAAGATAAGGAGTATATTGTATTAACAAATATAGCGGATGATACACTTACAATTGAATTTTCAAACTATTATGATTATGTAGTTACAGATTATTGGGCGTCCATAATTAGCATAGAAAATGGAGATTACTTTTTTGATGAAAAACTTACATCTTTAATAAATGGCGCGAAGGAAGAAATAATAAGAGAAGATGTTGCATTTAAGACTACAATCTATGTTAAAGGTGAAGAATTTGAAGAGGAGCTTGCAACCCTTATCCTAGAGAAGAAGGGAGAAAGCTAAAGCGTGGTGAAAAAACTATAATTCTTAAAATTTTATTATTGACATACATATATATAATTAATTATAAATTAAATTCAAATTCAAAATTAAATTAGTAATGGAGATGGTTTAAATGTTTAAGAAAATGCTTGTTTTTATACTTATCGTGACTTTGATATTCATCATATCCGGTTGTAAAAGTGAAGATGAGAGAGCTAAAAAAATTACTTCAGAAATTCCTTCGGAAGGTCTATATGTAAGATGCATAGAATTAGAAGAAAAAATTCCATACAACGTCATAGACGATGTGGAATTTCCGTATTTCGATGAGAATACACTTTTTGAGAACTCCAATCTTATATTTAAAGGAACAGTCATTAATGAAGTAGAAATTGGTATTGAAGAATATATTGATGGAAAACTTGAACGTACATATTATGAAGATGTTTCTACATTTGAAATAGAAAAAATATATTATTCGGAAGATCTGTCATTAGAAATTGGTGATGTAGTAAAAGTTGGTAATACAAGCTGCTCTTATTGGTGGGTTGAGGGAACTTTAAAGATGGAAAAGGACAAGGAGTATATTGTACTGGTAAAAAAGAAATCTGATACGTCTAATGTTGAATTTACAGAATATTATGATTATTTTGTCGAAAATTATTGGGTACCTATAATAAGAGTAGAAAATGGCAACTACTTTGTTGATGAAATGCTTACATCTCTAATAAGCGGTGCAAAAGAAGAGGTAATAAGGGAAGATGGTGATTTTAAAACTACGGTGTATGTAAAGGGTGAAGAATTTGAAAATGAGCTTGAGAACCTCATTACAGAGATAAAGAATGGGGACTAATATATGAATAAAAATAAAAAAATAAAATTAATAATTTCAGCCTTACTTTCTTTCATAATTTGTGTATTTAGCTTAGGTCTTAATTTAGAGGGTTATGAACCAGAAGATGATGCAGGTCATGGGCTTCATACTGACAAAGGTAATTATCATATGGGTGAAGCCAATACATCATACAGTTATAGTGATGAAGAAGTAAAATATATAGAAAAGGGAACAGGAGAAGAAGTTGTAAAAACAGCAATTGAGTACAAGAAATATATTGAAGATGGAATAGCTATGTGGATTGATGCAGGTAAAACTTATTCGGAAGATGAAAACTATGAAATAATAAATATGGAAGAGCTGGAAAGTGGAGGGAAAGGAACTATTAAGCTAGATTATAACGAAGAAAAGGGAATTTCATGGGTTGATGCTGATAATTATGATGAGAATGATCCTGATAAAAAGATAACAGAATGGACTCTTACAATAAATTTGTATTGGTATGAAATGAAGAATGATGACGGTACATATGTGTATAATGATGATTGGAAAAAAGAAAATATAGCACATGAAATCGGGCATATTTACGGCTTAAATGACTTAAGAGAATTTGGTTATAATAATTATCGTAGTATAATGTGGTGGCAAAAAAATCCAGTTAAGTCAATAACAGAAAATGTTATATATGGTATGGAACTATGTACAGAAGCATTCACCTCGCAAGAATTGGTTCCTGTCGGTACAGAAGATATATGCCAGAAGCTTGTTTGCACTGGCAATAGTGGGGGATCGTATACAATTAAGTCTGACCCTACTCACAGCTGGACAGATGAAAGTGATACGATATGTAACGATTGTGGTTATATGAGGCCTATTGCAATAGAAGAGGTAGATGGTCTTTTAAAAGTAACTCTAGATGGACAAAGCTGGGTTCTAAATTCTTCTGGGACAGGAACCGAATTACAATATAATACTTCATATACTCTGCCTTGTAATGTACCTGTGTCTTGGGTGAATGTTGGTGATGGGGGTTATAATAGATATTGCTACAATGGTTATATTTACGGAGATCAATATGTATCTAATCCATTAAGATTTGCTAATTTAAGAGAGATGACAAAGGTAAAACGTGATGAATACTCTTATTACAAATTAAGATATATACGTGAGAGACCGGATCAAAGATATCAATTCCAATGGGTTCAAACTACAAATAATCTGATAGGTGGTTTTTATGTCCAGTTGTTCGGTAATGAGGTAAATGGTTATTATGTAAAAATTTATAGAGTTTTATTAGATGGATCAGGAAATAAATACCATTACGCTGAAGTCTGGTCTCCTTCAATGAAAATTACTGTATATTTTAGTTCTTAATCTTATAATTATGATTTATTAAAGTACATGAGAGACATAACTATTCTCTTGTGAGAATAGTTTAAAATAGTATTATTGTTACTTCTTCTATGTCATTTTGCTCTTTCAATCTGCTCCTGCACTTTATACAAAATAATTCCGCTGGCAACCGAGACGTTCAGTGACTGCATCCTGCCGGCGAGTCTAATAGAAATCATAATATCACAGTTCGCACTGACCAATCTACTTATTCCTCTGTCTTCGCTCCCAAGGACCAGCGCAAGAGGAAAAGTAAAATCTACTTCATCCAGGTATTTTATTTCCGGAGTCATGTCAAGTGTTGTTCCATAAATCCAGAATCCTCTATTTTTCAACTCCTTTAGTGTCCTTACGATATTTACCACTCTGAATATCTTTACCTCTTCAAGGGCTCCTGCGGAAATCTTGCTTACCCTCTCATTTAAACCCACACTTCTTCTCTCTGGTATGATGATCCCTTCAAAACCAAATGCATTACAATTTCTTATTATAGAACCAAAATTTCCTACATCGGTTATGCCGTCAAGAACAACTAACTTGCTTTTACCTCCTGTTTCTTTATTCAAATACCGCTCCAGGTCGCCATAGTTATATGGAGACACCCTGGCGCAAATACCCTGGGAATTAACATCTTCGGAGGAGATTTTATCAAATTGCACCGGATCAACTTCAACTATCTCTATATTTTTCTTCTCTGCTTCCGTTAAAATATTATTTATTCTCGAATCCTTAATCCGACTTCTACTGACCAGCATCTGATATATTTTCCTTTTTCCCGCATTTATTGTAAGCAATGAATAAATGGGATTGATCCCATACAAATACTCAAAATTTCTATTTTGATCCATTTTTATCTCATAGTTTAAAAGAATTTATAAATAAAAGTAATCCAGGAGGTCAAAAAGATTTGATATTCGACTTATCTTTTAAGTTCCCAGATGGTTCCTTCTTTTCTGTCTTCAAGTACGATGCCCTTGTTTTGCAGGTAAATCCTTATCTCATCGGCTTTTTTAAAATCCCTGTTTTTTCTGGCAGTTTCCCTTTCTGTTATCATCTTTTCAATTTCTTCTTTTGTTATTTCCGTTCTGGTTTCCAAATTTTTCGACATTCTTAAAACCTCTTTTTCAAAATTCAATCCCAGTACCAATCCCAGTTCGATTATTTTTTCATAGGCATCTTGCAGGACCGTTTTTAAAGAGGGATTAATCTCAAAATCCGGTTTCTGTATGATATTGTTTATATTCTTTATCAGTTCAAAAATATCCCCTATTGCTTTTGCTGAATTGAAATCATCATCCATTGAATCTTTAAAATTCACTTCGAACGATCTAACGGCGGATTCAAGATTCGATGAAATCCCGGTGTCAGCTTTTCCATTATCTTTCTGCCCAGTCAAAAATTTGATATTTTTCAAAGTATTGGTAATTTTTTCCAGCGCTCTGCCGGCTTCATCAAGCTTATCCATGCTGAATTCCAGGGGACTCCTGTAATGTGTTGAGAGGATATATAGTTTTATCGTATCGGGAGAATAAATCTTGAGAAGATTCCTTAAAATCCAGTTTTCTTTTAGCCCTCTGGATTTCGACATCTTTTCTTCTTTTATCTCGATCATTCCGTTATGTATCCAGTATTTCACAAAGTCATCTTTTCCGGGAAACGCCCCTTCGGATTGTGCAATCTCATTTTCGTGATGAGGAAAAATCAAATCTATCCCACCGCCGTGGATATCTATTTTCCCGTTCAGCAGAGCTATTGACATTGCGGAACACTCAATATGCCAGCCCGGCCTCCCCTTGCCCCATGGACTTTCCCATGAGGGTTCTCCTTCTTTGGCTTCTTTCCAGAGAGCAAAATCGATTTTATTTTTTTTCTCAAAATCATCATCCCCGGATTCCTTCATCTCATTTATATCCTGTCCCGAAAGTTTTCCGTAACCGGAAAATTTACCGACTTCGAAATAGACATTTCCGTCCACTACATAACCATAACCGTTTTCAATGATCTTCTTAATGATATCTATTATTTCCGGAATCATTTCAGTTGCTTTAGGCATATGGCTGAACTGCCCCACCTCCAGATTTCTGATATCCTCCAGGAAAGCTTTGGTGTATCTATCGGTTATGACTTTATAATCTACTTTCTCGTCCGCTGCTTTTTTTATGATCTTATCTTCGATATCCGTGACATTCTGGATGTATTCCACCCTGTAGCCTGAAAACTCCAGATAATTTCTTATCATATCAAAAACTACGATTGGTCTGGAATTTCCTATTGAGATATAGTTATAAACAGTGGGACCGCAGACATACATACCGACTTTACCATCTTGTATGGACTCGAACAGCTCTTTTTTCCGGTGTATGGTGTTATAGACTTTCAAGCTCACTGGGTACCCCTATTTTTTTTCTTTCTTGATTTCTTTTAATTCTTTTTCAAGAAAATCTATCCTGGCACAGCAGTCACTCAGGATCTCGCTTACCGGATCGGGCAAATTCATTCTATGAAATTCATCGGATAATACCTTTTCCCCTCCGATTTTTACGATCCTTCCGGGGACACCCACTACGGTGCAATTGTCAGGAACGGATTTTACAACTACAGCCTGGGCACCAATAATGACATTATTTCCAATTTCGATTGAACCAAGTACCTTTGCCCCTGCGGATATGACAACATCGTTTCCGATTGTGGGATGCCGCTTCCCTTTTACTTTCCCCGTACCTCCCAGTGTCACACCCTGATATATAGTGACGTTATTGCCAATTTCCGAAGTTTCTCCAATCACCACTCCCATACCATGATCTATAAAAAAACCACTGCCGATTTTCGCTCCGGGATGAATCTCGATTCCGGTGAAAAATCTGCTGTATTGTGATATCCATCTTGGGATAAAAGGTACCCTGTGTTTATGAAGCCAGTGAGCTACTCTGTGGTTTATAACTGCATGCACTCCCGCATAAGTGAGCATGATCTCCGCGGTACTTATCGCAGCAGGGTCCCTCTCTTTTGCAGCTTTTACAAGGCTTCTTAACTCTGATATTAATCCCATAATCTTATCCAACCAGTTATAATTTACTTTTTTTAATATATTCTAAGGTTTGATTGACTCTTTGTATACAATTTTCTAACCCCAATGTGGATATGACTTTCGGCAGTTCCGGACCATGGGTTTTACCGGTAATCGAAATTCTAATGGGCATATACAAATATTTACCCTTTATGTTTGAATTTTTTAATTGTTCTCCAGCCCTATTGATGATTTCTTTACCCTGCTCTTCATTAAAATCCATATCCCGATCATTGTCAAAAGATTTACATTCACTCTTTAACAACTCAAGAAAAGTCTCAAGCACCGTTTTTGAGGTCTCCAGTTTTAAGATTTCATCTGCTTCCTTGCTATAGTCCGCTATCTTTTCTTCAAAAAAATCTTTCATGTAGAGAGAAAAGTCGCCTAAAACCTTTAAGTTATCCTTGAATGCGTTTACACCTTTTAAAATCTTAGTCATTATTTTTTTGTCTTCTGTATCTTTTTTATCTATGATTTTTTCACTTATAAGGTACGGCATACACAACTCTGCCAGTTCACTGTCGGATTTTTTTCTTATATAAATGCTGTTTATCCAGTTCAATTTATCCACATCGAAAATAGCCGGACTTTTTGATATATCGGATATCTTGAATTTGTCCAGAATATCTCCCAGTCTGAATATTTCCTGTCCCTCCTCCGGGGCCCATGAAAGTATCGAAAGATAATTTGAAAGTGCTTCTGCAAGATACCCTTCTTCTCTGAACTGAGAAATAGTAGTGGATCCATGTCTTTTGCTCAATTTGGAACCGTCCCTCCCTAGTATCATAGAAAAATGCGCAAAGGAAGGAAGATTTAGTCCAAGACTTTCAAACAACAGGATCTGTCTTGCGGTATTGGTTATATGGTCCTCTCCCCGCAGTACATGAGTTATCTTCATGTCTCCGTCATCTACCACCACTGCAAAATTATAAGATGGGGTCCCGTCGGATTTTATGATTATAAAATCTCCGATGACCTCTGACTTGAAACTTATCTCTCCTCTTATCAAATCGCGAAAAATGATTTCCCTGTCGTCTGCTACTTTAAATCTTATCGCAAAAGGTATACCTTCCTTCAATTTTTTTTCTACTTCCGCATCATCCAGTTCGCGGCACTG
>DATBWS010000130.1:0-7749 GCA_036514675.1 Candidatus Hydromicrobium sp. | reverse complement strand
CCTCCTACAACATTTGCCGCAATGGAAGCTGCAGTAGAAGCTGGTGGGTATATGGTTGATGTACCTACAAATGATCCATGGGTTAATCCGTATGTTTATGAATTAGATGCACCAGCAGCTGGTAGCTATACATTGACATGTATAGGTCCAGACGAGACAGCTGCTACAGCTGATGATATAGAAATAATTGACGGACAGCTACAGTAGCCATAAGAATTTAGTAGCAGGAAAATAATATAGAATTTAAACCATAGAAAGGGGTAGTTAAAACTACCCCTTTCTATATCTGATTTTTTGATTTTTGACTAATAAAACAAGCAGTGTTATTATTTATTTAAAAATACAGATATTTATATAAGTAAATATTATTAAAATATTAAAAATATATCTCGAGTAATTTTTTTTAGAATTATTATTCAATTATTATAAATATAGCAATATAATATAGAAAATATTACAGTAATTATAAAAGAATAGAATAAGCAGCAAACAAATAATAATTCAAATGGAAATATTAGAAGTAGCTTTTTATATAATATTTTTTATTTCAGGACTGGTTGCAGGCAGTTTCCTGGGAGTTGTTGCACACAGGCTGCCCCGTAAGCTGTCCATTATAAAGCCGGCATCTTTTTGTCCTGATTGCAAGAGGAAGATCCCTTTCTATGACAATATCCCACTGCTGTCCTTTATTATACTTAAAGGAAGATGTAGGTACTGTAAAAATAAGATTCCGGTAACAAGTCTTCTGATAGAGATAATAACCGGAATACTGTTCCTTGCCAATTATATTTTTTTTGGGCTGACTGTAAAAACTCTTGCCGGTATAATCTTATGCAGTGTACTTATTGTGATATCTTTTATCGATATTGATTTCAGAATAATTCCCAATGCAATAGTGCTGCCTTTTACAATGGTTGGACTGGCCATAAATATCATATCTGATTTACCCGGCTGGTGGATGCCTCCGGCATACAGTGCGGGCGCTTTTTTATTTATGCTTGTAATTCATTTAATATACCCAAAAGGTATGGGGATGGGTGATGTCAAATTGAGTCTGATGATAGGTGCATTTCTTATAAAAGATGTCATAGCGGCCTTATTTTTGGGGTTTCTGGCCGGTTCGATATATGGTTTATCCCTGATTATTATAAAAAGAAGAAAATTAAAGCAGGCAATACCGTTCGGACCCTTTATATCTCTGGGAAGTGTTGTATCTTTATTTTGGGGTAATAATATCTTAAAATGGTATATAAGTTTTTTTAAATAAAAGAGAGTGAGACTCCTATGTTGGCAGTCGGATTAAATTTAAGTTCCAACCGGATATATGCTGTTGAACTTTTAAAATCAGGAAAAAATCTTGCTATAAGAAAAATGGTGAGATCAGAATTACCATCTAACTCTATTGTAAAAGGTGAAATACAGGATCCGGCTATTCTTACCAGAGGCTTAAAGGATATCTGGAGAAAATATAGGATTTCCGATAGAAAAGTATTTATTGGGATTTCCAATCAAAAAGTAATTGCAAAAGAAATAAAAATACCGGTTGTAGATGACGCAGAAATTGACAATTCTATCAAATATCAGATTAATGATTTTATTCCCATACCCAAGAACAATATTATTTATGATTACTATGTCGTAGAAAAAGAAGAAAACTTTTCCAGGCTGATGCTTGTTGGCGCTATGAAGAGCATGATTGATGATGTAGTTAAAAGCTTCAAAGATGCCGGACTTCTTGCCCAGGCGATAGATTTAAATTGTTTTTCCCTTTATAGAACCGTAAATTATATAAACAGTGTTGAGAAAAATACAAAAAATAAAAAGCCAGATACTTTTTGCGTGGTAAACCTTGGACTGGAAATGTCCATTATTGAGATGATTCAGGACGATAACTTAAAATATCCAAGATTTACCTCTACTTCTATAAAGAATTTTATTGATGGAATTTCTAAAGAAGTGAAAAAAGATAATAAATATTGTGAAGAAATAATCTCCGGATTTGATTTTAAATCTTTATTTATTAAAAAGAACGATAACGCCGGGGAAGTAAAGAAAGAAGAGAAAAAAGACCTGCCTGGTAAAATCGGGGAAAAAGAGGATAAAAAATCAGATAAGGATAGTACCCAGAGTACCGCTGGCAGTATAGATGTAACTAAAATTATGAAGGATACCACAGATCATTTAATAGGGGAAATTAAGCTGTCGATAGAGCACTTTTTACAGGAGAACCCAAAATATAAAGTAGGAAAAATAATTTTAACCGGTGAATATATTAAAAATATCGATAAATATATAGAAAAGGAAATAGGTTATAAGGTTGAGTTATTGAATATTGCCGATTATTTTTCATTAAAATATTTAAAAAGAAATCCGCAATATAAAGGTAAAGATTTAAATTATTTGTTGGATCCTTTAGCTATAGGTATGGCACTGAGGGGTTTAAATAAATGAAAACCATAAACCTTCTTCCAAAAGAAGAAAAAATCAAAGATGTCAAAGGTATAATATTCAATGTGATGCTTGTGCTATGTATGATAATCCTGGCGGTGCTGGTTATTTTTTCAGTATTTTTATTTGACATCAATAACTATCTTACGCCGAAATTGGATGATTATAAAATGGTAAATATGCAGATTCATAATTATATTACCAAACTTCAGGTTTATAATGAGTTTAAAGAAAAAGTAAAAACCAAAGCCGATATCGTAGGCTCTTTACAGAAGGAAGAAATATTATGGTCGGAGGTACTGTATGATTTTGGAGAGAGGATACCAAAAAATGCCTATGTTAATTACATAGAAGGGAGCAGTGGATCTTTATATGAGTTCATTTCAAAAACTCAGGAAGAGAACCAGGACGATGTGAAGAATATATTATTTTTTACTGCCGGAGGATACGCAGCTAACTATACAGATATAACGAAGTTATTTGTAGAAATCAGGAATATGTCGGGTATTGCCGAGGTATGGATAAATAATATCAGTAAGAATTATGTTACAGAACCCGGTATCGAGGTATTATCTTTTAACATTAGTGCATATCTGGATATCGAACCTTATCTTGAGGATCTGGTAGTGGAGGAAGAGGAAGAAACACCGGCAGAGGAAACAGGCGAAGAGGAAAATTTATTGGATACGGAATTAGAATCGTTAAGTGAATAGTAAAAAAATATTTTTTGTTTAATTATGAATAATAAGACTAAAATAATTTTTATATCGGCAATTTTTCTGGTGAGTGCTTTACTGGTTTTTTTATTTATTATTCCCAATTTATCTACCGGTATTAGGACCAACGCTGCAATAGAGAAGGAGAGGGAAGATAATAAAGCATTTAATCAAACACTGGAGGAATTACTGTTGATAAGAGATGACTACTATGCATTGAGTGCCGGATATCAGAAATATTCATTACAGCTTCCATCAGAAAATGACATAAGTATTTTTACCAACGAAATTTATGATATTGCAAATTATTCAAATGTAGCCATTTATTCCATCGATTATTCGGAGAGATTTGATGTCATAGAAGGGGAGAAAAAACCGGAAAAAACTATAATTGAGGCAAGTTTAATACTGCAGGGTTCTTATTATAATATAATGAATTTTATTAAAACAATGGAGAGAATGCCAAGGATAGTAATAGTTGAAGATATAATATTACAATCTGCTGAAGATGATTACGAGAATTTGAGTGTTTATATTACCGCTCTGCTATATTATGAGGTTTAAGTGACAGAGATGAATAATAAAACTAATAATAAGAAAATAAGAAGACCGGTTATGATTTTTATAGCTGTAGTATCTTGCATGGCTGTGCTCCCTTATATTTCGGGGTGTTCCGTTTATAACGTTATAAAGGAATCATATATGGGAGGAGGGAAAACCCTGGAATTACCGGAAGTTGAGATAGATGATGAGGAAATTAAAGAAATCGGTAAAAGTGATATGAATATAAGAAAGAGTTATGACACAGAAGGTGAAATCAATCTGGCAGATGAATCAGCCAGGGATCCGTTCAAGCCATTTTATATTCGGGATGAAGAAGAAGGGGAAAAGAATATCCTCAGATTGGAGAAAATATACACTAAGGACGGAGTAGAGTATGCGGAGATAAATCTTAATGATTATACTTATAAAATAAAAGAGGATGACCCTCTTTCAGATATTTATCTGGTACAGGCAATAAATGCTGATTCGGTAGCGTTGTTAAAAGGTGACGAAATAATAAATATTTCCATTGATGAAATTATATACGATTAGGAGATGACACATATTTGAGATACTTAACTGCCGGTGAATCTCATGGCAAAGGACTTGTCGGGATTATAGATGACTATCCTTCCGGAGTTTTAGTTGAGATAGTTTTTTTGAATAATGAACTTGCGAGAAGACAGAAGGGTTTTGGCAGAGGGGAAAGAATGTTCATAGAGAAGGATACTGTTGAGATTATTTCCGGTATCAGAAAAGGTAAAAGCACAGGATCACCAATTTCTTTTATTATTAAAAATAAAGACTGGAATAACTGGAAAGAGATAATGGACATTAATCCAGCAGCCCGCGGTGATGTGGATTTAGAAAAGAAATTATTAAATCCAAGACCGGGACATGCGGACCTGCCGGGTTTTTTAAAATACAGACTGGATGATATAAGAGATGTCATAGAGAGAAGCAGCGCCAGGGAGACTGCAGCAAGAGTCTGTACAGGCGGATTTGCCAAAATTGTATTAAAACTGTTGGGAATAAATATATTTAGTTACGTAAATCAAATCGGGAAAGCAATTTTAAGCAAAGATATAGAAGTAGATGATAATATATTAAAGGAGATCGAGCGATCCGAAGTAAGATGTCCGGATAAAAATGTGAGTATTAAGATGAAGGAAGAAATAATTAAAGCCCAAAAACAAGGAGACAGCGTGGGAGGCAAATTCAAAGTCATTGCTACCGGAGTACCTCCCGGTCTTGGTTCATATAGCCAGTGGGACAGGAGAATTGATGGCAGGATAGCAAGGGCATTTATGAGTATTCCCGCTGTGAAGGCTGTTGAAATTGGTGATGGATTTAATGTGTCTGATAGAACGGGGACTGCCTTTCATGATGAAATATACTATAAGGGTAGTACCGGATTCTACAGAAAAACCAACAGGGCAGGAGGGATAGAAGGCGGAATGACCAATGGTGAGCCTGTTGTAATCGGAGCCTGGATGAAACCCATTCCTACCACTGCCAGAGGTTTACATACTGTAAATATTAAGACTAAAAAAAGTGAAGTGAGTTTAAAAGAAAGGTCAGATATATGCGCAGTTCCCAGTGCATCTGTTATTGGTGAAGCGATGTTATCTATAGAAATTCTAAATTCTATACAGGAAAAATTTGGAAGAGATAGCATAAATGAAATTTTAGAAAATTATAATAGTTATAAAAGGTATCTTGAAAAAGTCTAATGTTGTATGGATTTTAAAAACATATCTCTTATAGGTTTTATGGGCTCCGGCAAGAGTACGGTAGGAAAAATTCTTGCAAAAAAACTGGGATATTTGTTTATTGATTTAGATAGAGTGATTGAATTAGATCAGGAAAAAGAAATCAGGGATATTTTTAAAATATACGGTGAGAAGTATTTTAGAGAATTAGAAACGAAGGTTATTAAAAAGATATATAAAAATAAAAATTGTGTATTTGCCTGTGGGGGCGGTGTGGTAAAAAGAAAAGAAAATATGGGCGTAATCAGAGAAAATAGTATAGTTATATATTTGAACATATCAGCGAGGGATGCATTGTACCGTCTTAAAGAAGTAAAAGACAGGCCGCTTATTGATGTAGAAAATAAAGATGAAACTATAGAAAAAATGATAAAGGAAAGAGATATTTTATACAGGAAATATGCCCACATAATTGTAGATAATGATAATAATAACCCTGAGCAAACTTCAGATAAGATATTGGCCAGGCTTAAAATACAAAATAGATGAGAATTATTACTGCTAAAACCAAACTCAGACATTACTCCATATATATAAGTTCAGAAATCACCGAATATTTCCCGCTACTGGTTAAAAAGAATTTTAAGGATTCCGAAAAAATGGTACTTGTAACCAATAATAAAGTATTTGGCATATATGAGGATAGAATAAAAAATACCTTAAAAAAGTGTTCTTTGCCTTATGAAATAATAATCATTCAGGATGGTGAGGAATATAAAAATCTAAAAAGCGTTGATTATATATTCGGTAAACTGGTTGATTTTAATGTGCATAGAAATGACATTATAATAGCATTTGGCGGCGGCGTGATAGGTGATCTGGCAGGATTTGTAGCTTCAATTTATCAAAGAGGGGCGAAGCTCATACACTGTCCGACAACTATTGTCAGCCAGGTTGATAGCAGTATGGGCGGAAAAGTTGCCATTAATTATAGCGGAATAAAAAACATAATGGGAAGCTTTTATCAACCTTATATGATATTTATCGATCCAACCTTTAATTATACCCTGGAAGAGAGACAGATTATTAATGGTTTGAGTGAAATTGTGAAATATGGAATAGTTTTCAAAAAGAAAATATTGGACGAACTATCGGAAAATGTTAAAGATAAAAAAGAGGGTAGATTATCAAGGCTGATTAAAACAGAAATTTTTAGAAATATTATTTACAGCTGTTGTTGTATAAAAGCAAAAGTGGTCGAGAAAGATGAATTTGACCTGGATTATAGAAATTTACTTAATTTTGGGCATACCATAGGGCATTGTATAGAAAGCGCATTTAAGTTAAAAGATGTAAGTCACGGAGAGGCCGTAAGTATTGGTATGATAATTGCAATCGATATTTCAATTTCACTGGGTCTTACAAAAAAGGAAGTAAAAGACGAAATTCTGGAATTATATAAAAAACTGAAATTGCCTTACAGGATGCCTGAAATAAATATAGAGAAAGTTACCGGCGTATTAAAATACGATAAAAAATTCAAGACAGCGCAAAATAAATTTGTACTGCTTAAAGGAATAAGTAAACCTGTTTTCTTTTACAATGTGGATAAGAAAGTGATTGTTGATAGTATTAAAAAAAGTATGTATAATTATATATAAATATATATAAAAAAATATTAAATATATTATTAATTTCTATAATATAAACGTGATATATAACAATTTTATATAAATATTTATAAGATTAACCGAAATGAAGAAGACGAAATGAAGAAGATTATTATAATCAATGGTCCTAATTTAAATTTATTGGGACAAAGAGAAGAAAAAATATACGGAAATAAAAG
Source organism: Candidatus Hydromicrobium sp. (assembly GCA_036514675.1). Lineage (GTDB taxonomy): Bacteria > Actinomycetota > Humimicrobiia > Humimicrobiales > Humimicrobiaceae > Hydromicrobium. Next base: position 481 of record DATBWS010000130.1, on the reverse strand, counting down.
TTTTGAGGATTTAAGAAAAGAACTGGACGAGATGTCAAAAGATAAAGCAGAACTTTTATACTTTCAATCCAATCATGAAGGTGAGATTATTGATAAAATTCACCAGTGTATTGGAAATATAGATTTCATGATAATCAACCCTGGTGCGCTTACTCATTATAGCTATGGGATACACGATGCAATAGTGGCATGCGGGATTCCGACTATCGAGGTGCATATTTCAAATATTTTCAGCAGAGAATACTGGAGAGCAAAGTCGGTAATTTCACCTGCGGTTAAAGGAGTAATAAGCGGATTTGGGATAGAAGTGTATAAAATAGCTGTTCTATATATCCTTGAGTACTATAAGAGTTAAGGATCTTATAATGAAAAAGGAATATTTCCATTCTTCAAAGAATAAAAATATAAATAAATTTAGGTTTAAAAGTCAAAAAGGCATGACTTTAGTTGAGGTAGTGATTGCTTTTCTGGTACTTGTAGT
>DATBWS010000129.1:0-2951 GCA_036514675.1 Candidatus Hydromicrobium sp. | reverse complement strand
TTTAGTATAATTAAAATAAAGATATTATTTTTTTAAAAATACCTTGCATTGTATAATACCTTGTGTTATCATACATTTATAAAAATTATAGAAAGGGTGTGATATTATGAATATACAGTTTAAAAAGGGAGTTCTGGAATTATGTGCCCTTGCTTTGCTGGCTAAAAAAAACAGGTATGGTTATGAGCTGGTAAATGAGATATCCAAGAACATTTCCATTTCGGAAGGGACAATATATCCGCTGCTGAGACGACTTAAGAATGATGGATTTGTTACCACTTATCTTGAGGAATCAAGCGAAGGAGCTCCCAGGAAGTACTATCAGTTAACCGAAGCTGGGAAAAAGATGGGAAAAGAACTTAAAGAAGAGTGGTTAACCTTTGTTAAAAAAGTAAACAGTTTTTTGAAAGGTGGTGCAAAAGATGAATAAAAAGGATTTTATAAATAAGTTATCCTCATGTCTGGGAGGAATTCCTGTAGAAGAAAGACAGGATGTGATAAATGATTTCGAAGAGCATTTTAAAGAGGCAATGGCAGAAGGAAGGACCGAAGAAGAAATAGCGGATTCTCTTGGAGATCCAAAAGCTCTGGCCAATCAATTTAAAGCAAATATACTGGTAAGCAAGGCGGAAAAAACCACCTCTGCAATAAATATAACCAGAGCGGTTCTTGCTACACTCGGACTGGGATTTTTTAATCTTATATTTATACTGGGCCCATTTTGTGCTATTGCATCGGTGTTGATTTCCCTGTTTGCAACAGCAATTTCTATTATAGCTGTGGGAATCGCGGTATTTTTAGCTTCGATTTTTGGGCCATTGTTTCCCCAGTATTTTGCAGTTTTAATTAGTCCGGCTGTGGCTATATTCGCTTCGATAGGAGTAACACTTTTTGGAATCCTGTTTTTTGTAGGTTGTATATATCTATCAAAGGTATTTTATAGATTGTTTGTGAGGTATATAAAGTTCAATTTAAGAATTATTACCGGAAAGGAGTAGTAGCATGAAGTTCAATATAAAAAAATTTGTCATATGGATTGCTGTTTTTATGTTTGCAGCTTTTGCCACTGCCGGCATTATTCTGGCGGTAACGGGAAATTTATCCATAGCAGTGGAGCAAATCGATGAATCCAAAACTTTTGAGGCACAGGAAATAAATAAAATCTTCGTTGATATAGTAAGTACGGATATCAACGTTATTTCCACAAATGAAGAAGAGATCAGAGTGCATCTTTATGGCGAGGTTTCAACAAATAAAAAAATGGAGCTGCCGTCTCTTGTAGCTTACCAATCCGGCGATGAACTGCGCATAGAGATCATTCAGCCAAAAACGATTTTAATAGGAATTAGCATATGGAGAACAAAGCTTGATATATATATTCCGGAGGATTCAATAGAAACCCTGGAAATGGATACGGTATCGTCCGATACCAGTATAAGTGAGTTAAAACTAAATGAATTTAATTTCAAAACTGTATCGGGTGATTTCAAAGGCGAATCGCTATTTGCCAGTGAATTGAAACTGGGTTTGACATCAGGGGATGTCAACCTGAAAGATTATACAGGAAATATAGATGTCAAAGTTATATCGGGAGATGTGGTACTGGAGAACGGTAGCCAGAATGAGAATATTGAAGTAGTTACGGTGTCCGGCGATGTGTATGTAGAGCAGGAAGATTCCAGCAATATGAATATTAAGACTACATCCGGTGATATCGAGATTAATCTTTCCGAAGATGCCCGGTTTTATTTAAGAGCAAAGACCGTATCAGGTCATATCGAGAACAGATTTCCGATTAAGATAACTTCTTCGAGCAGGAGGGATCTCGAAGGCTTGGTCGGGAGTGACGAAAAAGAAATTGCTGTCGGCACTACTTCAGGAGATATTAATGTTGACTATTAAAAAATCTGGAGAATTAATAAATATTTAAAAAAGGAGAAAAAATGAACAGTGTAAACAAAAAAAATCAGATCAGCAAAATAATAAGAATAGTATTTATACTTACTTTGATAAGTATACTGGCTATCTTTGCGGTATCCTGTAAATGGACTATAGGTTTTGTCAGAGGATCAGGGGATATTGAAACGGAAGAAAGGGATGTATCGGATTTCCATAAGGTACATCTTTCAGGAGTAGGGAATTTAATTATCACCCAGGGGGAAGAGGAATCGCTTACGATAGAGGCTGATGATAATATAATTCCTCTTATTAGCGCAGATGTTTCCGGAGAAAGACTGACTATCAGTTTCAAGAGAGGTTATAATTTCATACCTTCTTCTAAGATAAAATTTCATCTGACGGTAGTAGATCTGGATGAAATCTCATTAAGCGGAGCTGGAGATATCGATTGCGGGGGTTTCAGCACCGAAAGGCTGGAGTTTGAGGTCAGTGGTGCCGGTGATATAGATTTTGATGCTAATGCTGAAAGAATTGAAGTTACCTTATCAGGAGCAGGTGATATAACCTTAAGCGGAGAAGTTGACAGCCAGGAAATAGAGATAAATGGTGTTGGAAAATATAATGGCGAGGAGCTTATAAGCAGAGAATGTGAGATCAGGGTTTCTGGAGCAGGCAGCGCCACCGTAAACGTTAGTGAAAAGCTTGACGTAGAAATAAGCGGGGTTGGGAATGTCTATTATGCTGGAAGTCCTCAGGTGACCCAGGATATTTCCGGACTGGGCAAAATTAAAAGTATGGACTAAATACGGCTATTCTGGTAAAAAAGTTAGAAAAAATTTTCATTACGATTAAAATTATATAAAATTAGAAAAGGAGTAAAAATGGCAGAACTGGATGAAACAGAATTAAAGGAAGGGAAGAAGCAGCTGGAAGGGGTATTGATACTGTGCTGGGTAATGGCTATTCTGACCGGACTGGCTATCTTTTCCGGATTCGGCTGGGGTCATTTTGGGATCCTTGGTAATTATTTAGATGGCCCATTCACTCTGAAT
>DATBWS010000128.1:0-4097 GCA_036514675.1 Candidatus Hydromicrobium sp. | reverse complement strand
ATTATTATTACTCTCACATATAAAGGTAATCTTTTAAATCCTCTCCTATTTATATTTTTTTTAACCTTTTTTTCTATCCTGTTTTTATTTCTTTTAATTCTAAAAAATTTCAATAATAAACTCCTAAATAGACCCTTTATTTTTTAAATTAACTTATCTTTTCAATATCAGCACCAAGACTGCGCAGTTTTTCTTCAAAGTCTTCATAACCCCTTTTGATATGATTTATATCGCTTATTTCTGTAGATCCTTCTGCTGCAAGTCCCGCAAGTACCATAGCTGCTCCGGCACGAAGATCGAATGATCTGACCGGAGCTCCGGATAATTTCTCAACCCCTTTAATCACAGCGTGATGCCCGTCAATTTTTATATTGGCCCCCATTCTATTTATTTCATCTACATACATAAACCTGTTCTCGAATACGTTCTCGGTCACTATAGATATACCGGGAACAGTAGAGAGAAGTACTGTAATTATGGGCTGTAAATCAGTAGGGAAACCGGGATATGGAAGAGTGCTGATATTGGTGGGTTTGTATGTTTTTTGAGATTTATCTACTCTTATATTATTTTCATCAATAATAGAAATATTTACGCCAATTTCTTTTAACTTCGAACAAAATACCTCAAGATTTTTCCATCTCGCATTTTCGATTTCGAATTTATCACCGCATAAACCTGCTGCAGCAATAAAAGTGCCTGCTTCGATGCTGTCCGGCATAACTTCATAATCTGTTCCCCTGAGACTTTTAACTCCATTTATAACAATGCAATCAGTACCTGATCCCTGTATCTCCGCACCCATTGAGTTCAAAAAGCAAGCAAGATCTGATATTTCCGGTTCCCTCGCAGCATTATTAATAATTGTTTTACCACTGGCGAGGCATGCTGCCATTATTATATTTTCAGTGGCTCCTCTGGAAGGAAAATCCAGATTCATTACGGTACCGGAAAGCCTGGCTCCGGCCTTATTGCTGTCAACCTGGCAGTTAATATACCCGTGTTCCACAAAATATTCTGCCCCTAAATCTTCAAAGCCTTTCAGGTGAAGGTCAATTTGTCTTGAACCAATATTGCACCCTCCCGGAATAGCGACTTTGACTTTGCCAAACTTACTTAAAAGCGGTCCTGCAACCAGTATGGAAGCCCTCATCTTTCTTACAAGTTCATAAGGTGCTTCATAGCTTGTGATACTCTCCGGATTAATTTCAATTATTTTATTTTCTGTATCCACATTTACACCGGCCCCAAGAGTCCTGAGCACATCCATCATGATATTGACATCTTCAATTTTTGGCACATTTTTTAAAGTAGTCTTACTATCGGCCAGTATTGACGCAGCCATCAACTTCAATGCAGAATTCTTGGCACCGCTTATTCTAACTTTCCCGGATAGAATCTTTCCGCCATTTATAATGAATTTTTCCATAAAAACAAGAAAATTTTTTCCCAATAAAAAGCAAAAGCTATTATAACAAATAAAGGTGAATTACAAAATAAGAGTTGTTTTATTAAAAATCCAGTTTTATCAATTCAACTCCTGCTTCATCAAGCAGCTCTATGGCAAGAGGATCCGGGTAATCCTCAAAATAATATATCTTTCTTATTCCGCAGTTTATTATCATTTTAGCACAGAGAGCACAGGGCTGGTTTGTGGAATAAATGACCGAGTCTCTTATCTGTACTCCATGATAGGCTGACTGAAGGATTGCATTTTGCTCGGCATGCAGGCCACGACAAATTTCGTGTCTCTCACCCGAAGGTACCCCCAGCTCTTCCCTGAGGCACATCCCAATTTCAATACAATTTCTTACCCTCATTGGAGCACCATTATAGCCGGTGGTAAGAATTCTCTTATCCTTAACAATTATAGCGCCGACTTTCCTCCTGAGACAGGTAGATCTCGTTGCTACCTGCCTGGTAATCGATACAAAATATTCATCCCAGGTCGGCCGGGTAATTACCATTTTTTAATATAGCTTTTTAATTTATAAAAATTTACTTCTGCTGATTATTTTTCTCAAAATATATTCTTTAAAAAATATACTACGGCTTATTCATTAAAATTCCAAGCACTTTGTGAAAAGTCAGTATAGTTAAATCTGCATTATTTTTTTTACATAAAAAATATTATATACTTAAAACCGGATGACTTTTACTTCCTTATGAACACTTTAAAAATTAACGAACGAGATAAAATTAATAAAAATATTGCCAGGGAAATTGCTAAACTTATAACAGAAGGCAAAATAGTAATTCTCCCTACCAGCACTATCTATGGATTAAGCTGTAAATATGATGGCAGGAATGAAATTGAAAAAATATATAAAATAAAAAAAAGGAATAAAAATCTACCTTTTATAATACTCATTTCCAGCCTTAATGATTTAAAAATCCTGGTCTCGGATATAAATCCGGCAGCAAGAAAATTAATAAAAAAATTCTGGGATATCAAAAATCCGAAACCTCTCACTTTGATCTTCAAAAGAAATAGTTCTCTGGAAAGTTTTATCACAAGCGGCAGCCCAAATATTGCCATCAGACTGGCAGATCCCGGGTTTTTAAGAAACATAATAAATATATGTGGTCCAATTATATCTACCAGTGCAACTGTTTCCGGAATAAAAAGCTACCCTAAAAAAATAGCGGACATTCCTGCCGCAATCAGAAAACAAGTAGATCTGATAGTAGAATATACTTCGCCTCTGGCCGGAGTTGAATCAACTATCGTTGACGTGACAGGGCAGACTCCTGTTTTGATAAGAGAAGGTGCGGTAAAAATTAGCTTTTTAAAATAAGAGAATTTCTAATAAATTTTTGATTATCCGTTTAATTGGAATATAATATTAAAGAGTTTCGAGGTTCATAATTATAATAGATATATTTTTACAAATTACAAAGGGAGCAGTTATTTTATGAAGATAGTCATAGGTTCGGATCATGCAGGCTACAGTTATAAATCCGCACTAATCGAACTGATAAAATCTATGGGACACACCGTACAGGATATTGGAACTGATAGCTGTAAAAGTGTGGATTACCCGGATTTCGGGGAAAGGGGTGCCAGAATTGTTGCCTGTGGGCAAGCCGATATTGGAATACTCGTATGCGGATCCGGAATTGGTATGGATATAGTAGCCAATAAAATAAGAGGCATAAGGTCCGCTGTCTGCTGGAATGTAGAGACTGCAAAACTGGCCCGTGACCACAACAATGCAAATATATTATGCCTGGGAGAAAGATTATTATCATTGGAGCAGTGTATTGAGATAACAAAAACTTTTATAAACACCCCTTTAAGCGATGAAGAGCGCCATATCAGAAGAGTAAATAAAATAATAAAAATCGAAGAAAGGAACCAGACCTGTAATGACCAGTTTTAAAAAATATGAAAATCATACCTTAAGCACGGAAATAGATGCCGGGATAAAAGAGATAATAGAAAAAGAATTGGAACGGCAAAAGAGTCAGCTTATTCTTATAGCTTCCGAAAATTTTACTTCACAGGAAGTTATAAATACTATGGGCTCGGTGCTTACCAACAAATACGCCGAGGGCTACCCGGGATTCAGGTATTATGCAGGCTGTGAGAATGTTGACGAAGCTGAAAAGTTAGCTATAAACAGAGCCAATCAATTATTTGGCTCTAATTACAGCAATGTTCAACCTCATAGCGGGGTAAGTGCCAATCTGGCGGTATTTTTAGGTATTTTAAACTGCGGGGATAAGATTTTAAGTATGAATCTCAGAGACGGCGGCCACCTTTCTCATGGACATAAACAAAATCTAAGCGGTAGATATTATGAGATACACAAATACAGTGTGGATCCGGAAACGGAAATGATAGACTATGAAAGTGTAAGGAAACTGGCAAAAGACATAAGGCCAAAATTAATAATAGCCGGAGCCAGTTCCTACTCAAGAGTAATCGATTTTAAAAAGTTCAGGGAAATTGCAGATGACGCAGGCGCATACCTTATGGCTGACATAGCCCATATTGCAGGACTAGTGGTAACAGGCTATCACCCCACCTCCATAGATGTGGCAGATTTCACCACTGCCACTACTCATAAAACATTAAGAGGACCGAGAGGCGG
>DATBWS010000127.1:0-4719 GCA_036514675.1 Candidatus Hydromicrobium sp. | reverse complement strand
ACATCTTGGTGCTGGTGCAGAGCTCGACATGGGTCTCGAGCCCTATGACCGGCTCATATTTGCTTTCCACTAGCCCATGCTTATTTTCTTCCGGCTCGTCGTTACTTTCTTCAGGCTCACTTCTGCTTTTCGTTTCCATAGGTTTAGATATATAATAATAATAATAATAACTGACAATCTATCATTTTATCCTGTATTCGTATTCAGTCATAACTGCGGCCTGCCTGCAAAGCCTATTGCTTTCTCCAGGCTGTAAGCTGCTTTAAGCACATTATCTTCCCTCAATATATTACCGATAATCTGCACCCCTATGGGCAGCTTACCTGCGGATAGTCCTGCCGGAATTGAAATTGCCGGCAGCCCCGCGAGGTTCACCGGTATGGTGCAGATATACGATAGATACATAGTAAGCGGATCTTCTATTTTCTCTCCGATTTTGAAAGCGGTGGTAGGCGATGTCGGAGAGATCAGGACATCGAATTTACCGAAGGCTTTCTTAAAATCATTTATAATGAGCGTTCTTACCCTCTGTGCCTTTTCGTAATATGCATCGTAATATCCGGCTGACAGGCAGTAGGTTCCTATCATTATCCTTCTTTTAACCTCATCGCCAAATCCCTCCGCCCTGCTCTTCCGGTACATTTCCCTTAAAGTCCTCGCTTGCGTATTCCTGTACCCATACCTTACTCCGTCAAATCTGGAAAGGTTGGAGCTGGCTTCGGAAGGTGCAATAATGTAATACACGCTAAGTGCATATTCCACGCTGGGAATCGAGACTTCTTCAACCCTGCCCCCCATATCTTCGGCCAGTTTAACTGTCCTTTGAACTGCTTCCCTCACTTCCCGGTCAATTCCTTCCGCCATCAGTTCCTTGAGGAGCCCGATTTTCATGCCCTTCATATCCTCCGCCAGGAAACTTTTATAGTCCGGGACTTCGGCATCAATGGATGTGGAATCATTCTCATCATGGCCGCAGATCACGTTAAGCATAGCCGCACAGTCTTCAACATCTCTGGTAAGTGGCCCTATCTGGTCAAGAGAAGATGCAAATGCCACCAACCCGTATCTTGATACCCTCCCGTAGGTGGGCTTGAATCCGACAACACCGCAGAGAGATGCCGGCTGCCTTATGGAACCGCCGGTATCGGACCCCAGCGAACATATGGCTTCGCCCGCCGCCACGCTTGCCGCTGGTCCTCCACTCGACCCGCCCGGCACCCTGCCGGTATCCCAGGGGTTCTTTGCCGGCCCGAAATAAGAGTTCTCAGTGGACGACCCCATGGCAAACTCATCCATATTTGCCTTTCCCACCAGTATATAATTACGGCTCTCTAGCCTGTCAACTACGGTGGCATTATATATGGAAATATAGTTTTCCAGAATCCGTGAAGCGCAGGTGGTAGTTATATTTTTGGTACATATATTGTCTTTTATCGCTACCGGTATGCCCGTAAAATCTGAAATCTCGCCGCCATCGCCAACAAGCTTATCTACTTCTCCTGCTCTGGATAAAGCGCGCTCCTTTTCCAACCTGATATAAGAATTTAACTTATCCTCGACCTCTTCAATCCGGGAGTAAATGCTCTTAACTATTTCGGTGCAGGATATCTCTCTTTTTTTTAACCTGTCTTTGAGTTCGTGAGCGGTAAGATAATGTACTTCCAAAATTTCTCCTTGATTTCTCCTTGATTTCTCCTTGCTATTCTGCCGTCAGTCTATCTTTGGCACTTTAAAACCGCGATTTTCCTCATCAGGAGCATTTTTAAGTGCAGCCTCCTGGGTAACTGACTCCTCAACTATGTCCTCCCTGAAAACATTTTTTATATCCAGTATATGCGATGTCGGAGGAACCCCTTCGGTATTTACACTACTTACATTTGCAACATGATCCAGTATTCTGTCCAGTTGAGTTGTGATTTTTTCCACATCTTTTTCATCGAATTCCAGTTCTGCCAGCTGCGCTACGTGTTTTACGTCATCTTTAGAAATTCTTTCCATCAAGTTACCTCTTTATGCATTCTTTTGTGCCTACAGCGTTTACCGGTTCCTGCTGGGAAATCTCATTGTGCTTAAGACCGGCAAATTTAAATATAACATTTTAACAGATATTTTACCCTATTAATATAACTTTATGATCTCCAGCCGCCCCAGCAGTATCAGTATCAGTATCAGGTTGTAAACCCCGTGCAGGAAAATTGCAGGCATCAGTGATTTTGTTTTTTCAAACATGTAAGCAAGGATCCATCCGATAATTATAAGGGGTATGAAACTGTACAGCTCCAGATGGACTATGGCAAATAAAAAAGAGGACAGAAATAGCGCCGCATTGACCCCCCAGCTTTTTTTAAATGCCGAATACAGAAATCCCCTGAAATAAATTTCTTCGCTAATAGGGGCAATCACTGCCACCACTACCAGCAGGATATTGCTGGATATACTTCTGTTTTCGACCAGTACTTCGATCTTGCTGGAAGGTGCTTCCATCCCGAATATCGAATTCATCAAAAATACATAGAGAAAGCTGACAAAAAAAATAGCCAGCAGTGAAAGAAAGGAATACCAGATAGTTTTTGCAATACTGTAATACCTCAAGCCCAGATCCCTTAAACTTGCCTTTCTCCGGAATATGGCAAAAAACCAGACCACTCCCAGCATAAGTATTACCTGAATTCCATAAAGGACGGTGAAGCTTACATTACTTATATTTGAGGAGTTAAAGAATTGTTCGTTTTTCAATACTTCAAATAATTTCGCCGAACCGAAATAAATGGCAACAAGGACAGCCGCTAAAAAGACCAGAGAGATTATAGCGTCAAAGGCGTTCCACTTTATATTCAGGATATTTTCTTTTGTCCGGGGCAGGTCTGTTTCTTTTAATTTATCATCAGCCATATTTATCATCAATCATATTTATCATCAATCATATTTATCATCAACCATACTTATCATCAGCCATATTTAAAAATTTAATCCTTTATCATTTTTTTAAATTCCTCTTCGGATATCACTCTGATATTTAACTTCAGGGCATCATCCAGTTTGCTTCCGGGATCTTCGCCCGCCAAAACTGCATCGGTGCTCTTGCTTACGCTCGAAGTGACCCTTCCTCCAAAGTTTTCAATAATCTCACCGGCTTCCTCTCTTGAGAAATCATTCAGCTTACCGGTAAGAACAAAGGTCTTGCCTGCAAAAGCTTCCTTCTCCAAAACTTTTTTTGGCGCCGAGCCGAAATTGATCCCCGCTTTTCTTAATTTCTCAATTACTTTAAGGTTTTGCTCCTGTTTGAAAAAAGTAACCACGCTTTCCGCTATTTTTGGCCCGATTTCTTTTATTTCTTCAATCTTTTCATATCCGGCATGCATTAAGCCATCAAGATCCGGAAATACTTTTGAAAGCACGTCCGCCGTATGAGAGCCGACATGCCTTATTCCCATTGCAAAAAGCAGCCTCGAAAGCGGCCTCTTCATACTTTTCTCTATCGCCTCAAGGAGATTTTTGGTAGATTTCTCTTTGAAGTTTTCCAGTGAGAAGATGTCATCATATTTTAAATAATAAATATCTGCCGCGTCCCTGATCAATTTTTTATTCAAAAGCTTTTCCACAACAGCCGGCCCCAGCCCCTCTATATCCATGGCTCCTTTAGAGGTAAAGTGAACCATTCTCTCATACTGCTGGGCAGGGCAGGCCATCGAGGTGCACCGCAGTGCCACCTCACCTTCCGTCTTTACCACATCGGACCCGCACACCGGGCACCGGTCGGGCATCCTGAACTTTTTCTGGCTTCCGTCTCTTCTTTCTTTTATGACCTTTACAATTTCAGGTATGACATCCCCTGCCTTATGTATTACTACCCAGTCACCTACCATTACCTCTTTTCTCTTTATCTCGTCCTCATTATGCAGAGTCGCATGGGAAATAGTGGAGCCTGCCACTTTTACCGGTTTGAGGACCGCCACCGGGGTGAGTGTCCCGGTTCTTCCCACATTTACTTTTATATCCAAGATACGGGTGACCTCCTCCTCCGGAGGAAATTTATAGGCAATGGCCCACCGGGGGTTCCTGGAGGTCTGGCCCAGTTTTTGCTGATAGGAAAATTTATCTACTTTTATAACAACTCCGTCCGTTTCATAGAGCAGGCTTTTACGCTTCTCTTCCCAGCTCTCCAGATACTTCTTAATTTCTTCGAAGCCTGCTGCCACCTTTCTTATATTTGGATTTATCTTGAGTCCGGTTTCCGCCAGATAGTTCAGCATCTCGTAATGGCCGGTAGTATTAAGCCCGGAAGGATTAACCGCTCCGTAAATAAATATATTAAGTCTTCTTCTTGCAGTATTTCGGGGGTCTATTTGCCTGAGTGACCCCGCCGCAGCATTTCTGGGATTGGCAAAAGTGGGGAGCCCTTCCTCTTCCCTTTCAGCGTTAATCCTTTTGAATTCATCCTTTGCAAGATATACCTCCCCCCTTACTTCCAGTCTTGAAGGGATCTTCAGGCCGGCTTTTCTGAACAGCTTCAGGGGAATCGCCCTTATGGTTTTTAAATTGGAGGTTATATCCTCACCCAATATACCGTCCCCCCTGGTGGCTCCTCTTGCAAATCTTCCGTCTTCATAAACAAGCGAAACTGCCGATCCGTCTATTTTAAGCTCACAGACAAACTCTACCTCATCTTCACCTCTTTCAAGGTCCTTATACACCCGGGTAAGAAAGTCCTTTAGTTCC
>DATBWS010000126.1:0-6249 GCA_036514675.1 Candidatus Hydromicrobium sp. | reverse complement strand
GGAGACAATATACTTCTGGTCGGCGGCGGCATTGGTATAGCTCCTCTGTACCTTATAGCCAGGATTGCCGGCAAAATGAAAAAAAATGTGTTCTTTGCGGCAGGGTTTAAAGATAATAGCTTCCTTAGATGGGAAAAAGATTTAATAAGGCTTAAAATCAATTATGCTGTGATGACCGAGGATGGGTCCTGGGGAGAGAAAGGCCTGGTTTCCGATTACATATGGGACAATGTAAAATCGTTTGAAAATTACGATATTTACTGCTGCGGACCAGGGGATATGCTTAAGACCCTGCAGAATATTTATAAGAATAAAAAAAATAAAGTAACGGCGTTTCTTGAAGAAAGAATGGCCTGCGGGGTAGGAGTCTGTGCCGGATGTGTTGTCAGAATTAGAAAGGGCAGCAAAGGATTTTCTTACCAGAAGGTCTGTGAGGATGGGCCCGCATTCAGCCTTGGGGAGGTGCTATTTGACTGAACAGAAAAGCTTATTTCCATATGAAGTAAGTAGAGGAAGAAACGGTATTAATCTGTCGGTAGAACTGGGAAAAATAAAGCTTGAAAATCCGGTAATTGCATGTTCCGGCACTTTTGGTTGCGGTGTGGAATACAATCAGTTTTATAATACCGCCATGCTGGGAGCGGTAACTACCAAAAGCTACTCACTCCTGCCCATGGAAGGAAATCCTCCACCCAGGACTTGTGAAACTGCTTCCGGGGTATTGAATTCTATCGGACTTCAAAATGACGGAATAGATGCATTCATAAAGAAGCATCTGCCCCAGGCCGGGAAACTTGGAATAAAAATTATTTTAAGTATATTCGGGCAGGACCGGGAAGAGTTCAATAAAGTAGCATCCAGGATTTTAGATACTACCGATATTAAGGAAAGAATTATTGCTGTGGAACTTAATCTTTCCTGTCCCAATATTAAAAAAGGAGGAATGGCCTTTAGCGCCGTACCCGATGAAGTGAAGAAAATAGTAAGTTCGGTTGCGCGTATTTTAAAAATTCCGGTTATAGCCAAGCTAAGCCCCAATCAGGATAATCTTATTGAAGCAGCAATGGCTGCGAAAGAAGGAGGGGCGGAAGCGGTATCTGTGATTAATACCGTGGTGGGTATGGCTGTGGATATAGAAACATTCAGGCCCAGATTGGGTAATATCCTGGGGGGCCTTTCCGGTCCGGCAGTAAAGCCCATTGCTCTGGCAAAAGTATACTGTCTGGCGCGGGAAAAAATTCTACCTGTTATCGGAATGGGCGGCATTTTTAGCTGGGAGGATGCTCTGGAATTTCTGGCAGTCGGCGCCAGTGCGGTGGGTATTGGTACTGCAAATTTTGTGCAGTATGATGTGGGGAAAAGGATAATAGAGGGTTTAAGGAATTATCTTGAAAGTAGAAAAATTTATGATATCAATGAAGTGATTGGAAGGCTCAGAACTTGAAAGGCAAAAGGTTATCATTAGAAGATAGATTAATTATAAGTTTGGATACCAGCAGGAAAAGCGATGTTATAAGATTATGCAAAAAGATTCAGGGCAAGGTATCTACTTTAAAATTAGGTCTGGAATTGATTTATAGTGTGGGGCTTGAGGTAATTGACACCGTTAAAAGTTTTGGCTATAAGGTAATGCTTGACGCAAAGCTTCTGGATATACCCAATACAGTGGAGGGTGCCGTAAAAGCTATCGGGGATCTTGGTGTAAGCGCGGTAACCATACATACTCTGGGCGGGAGTCAAATGCTGGAGAAGGCAAGGGAAATACTTGAAAAACAGGCAAAATCAAGAGCTAAATTCAGGCCTCTTCTTTTTGGGGTTACCATTCTTACCAGCCTGGACAATAGCGATCTTAAGACTCTGGGATTTAAAGGGGATTTTTATCATTCTGTATTAAATCTGACTGAAATTGCTCTGGACGCAGGGATAGATGGAGTAATATGTTCACCTAAGGAAGTGGAGGCGGTAAGGAAAAAATTCGGGACTGATTTTTATATCGCCACCCCCGGTATCAGGCTCCCTGAAGATACCGGCGGTGATCAGAAGAGGATAAGCACTCCGCAGGAGGCAATATCGAAGGGTGCGGACTTTATTATTGTGGGCCGTCCCATAACTGCCAGTAAAGATATAAGTAGAACCATAGATTCATATCTGGAAAAAATAGAAAGGGCGCGAGAGTAATGCTTAAAGTAATAAGTCAGGTGGAAGGACTGGATATTTACAGGATACTTAAGGAGACCGGATCGATAATGGAAGGTCATTTTAAATTAAGCTCAGGCTATCACAGTAAATATTATCTCCAGTGCGCCCAACTGCTGCAGTATCCTGATATCGCCTTTAAGCTTGCCCGCAAAGCTCTGGAACTAATAAAGGAAGATATTGATATAGAGAATATCAATGCCGTGGTATCTCCGGCAATAGGGGGTATCCTATGGGGCTATATGATTGCTTACGCCGCAGGATGCCGGATGATATTTACCGAGAGGAAAACTGAAAATATGGAGTTGCGGCGTGGATTCGAGATAAAACCGGGCCAGGAGATTATTGTTGCCGAAGATGTTATTACTACGGGCGGTTCGGTGAAGGAAGTAATAGAAATATGCAGGAAAAAGAAGGCACAGGTAAAAGCGGTAGTAAGTATTGTTGACCGTTCGGACAGCCTGAAATTTGAATATCCCTATTATTATTTAATCAAGCTTGAGATTGATAAATATCAGCCTTCCCGGTGCAGACTCTGCAGGGAAAATCTGCCTCTGGTATATCCAGGCAGCGGGAAAAAATAAAAACAGTTTGTGAAAAAAGATTGATATTAAATACATATATTTATATACTCTAATATATCTAATTTTTTTCCGGCAAAGGGAACTTTATGGCTTCAAACAATTTAAGCGACAGTGATAGAAAAAAGGGCCTGAAAGCAGCCCTGCAGGTGAGAAAAAAGAGAGCCGAGATAAAGGGACTATTGAAGAAAGGCAAGACGGATATACAGTTACTTTTCAAGGATGTGAAGCTCTTTGAAAAATATGTAATAAATATGAAAGTCGTAGATTTAGTAGGGGCACTCCCTGGAAACGGCAGAGTAAATGCCTTAAAAGTTTTAAAGGATTTAAAAATAAGCCCCAATAAAAAAGTAGGCGGGCTGGGAAAAAATCAAAAAAATAATTTTTACAGGTTTTTTAACATAGTTTAGACAGATAGATTTTCAATATTTTATGGCAGATAGAGGAAAATTATTTATTGTCTCAGGACCCTCGGGCTCAGGGAAAAGCAGCCTTGTTAATGATATAGTAAATGAGCCGGATGATTTCGTAAGATCCATTTCGGTTACCACGAGACCCAAAAGGGATGATGAAGTCAGCGGCAGTCAGTATCATTTTATAAGCAAGGATGAGTTCGATAAACTTATAGAAAAAGATATGCTTCTTGAATGGGCCTCCTATGCCGGTTATCTATACGGCACACCCAAAAGCTTTGTAACGGAAAATTTGAATAAAGGTAAAAATGTAATTCTGGTAATAGAAGTACAGGGTGCCATGCAGGTTTTAAAGAAAATAAAAGAGACCTATTTAATCTTTATCACCACCTCTTCACTTAAGGAACTGGAAGAAAGGATTAAGAAAAGAGGAGCCAACAGCTCAGAGGAGATGAAGAGAAGACTGGGGATCGCCAAAAGCGAACTGGATCATATGAAACATTATGATTGCATAATTGTAAATAATAATTATAATGAAGCTTTGCTAAATTTAAAGAATGTTCTAAATTCTCAAAAAGGGGGGAAATAACTTCAAATGAAAGTGCAGTATGTTGATGAATATAAAAAGAGTATAGACAGTAAATATCAATTGTGCATAGCGGTAGCCAAGAGAGCAAGAGAGCTGGGAGAATATCTTTCTGCGCAAAAAAATATGGAAAGAATAAATGTAGTAAAACCTCTGGTTGATGTGGAGTCACATGATCCACTGGAGATTGCCTTTACTGAAATAAAAGAAGAAAAAGTAACTTTCGAAAAGAAGAAGAAGGAATCTGTATAATTTTGTCCCTGAATAAATCGGTATTTTTAAAAAAAAAGATAGTTCTGGGAATCACCGCATCTATTGCCGCTTATAAAGCAGCTTCAATTTGCAGCAGACTGACCGGTATGGGTGCTGAAGTGGTACCGGTTATGACTCCTAATGCTCTGAATTTTATAACCCCCATTACTTTAAGCTCAATTTCCGGGAATAAAACCATTGTGGACCAGTTTACGAACCAGAAGAAAATTTACCATATCTCACTTTCCCACAGCGCGGATATTTTTTTGATTGCGCCGGCTTCGGCGGATACCATTTCGAAGTTATCTTATGGAATAGGCGATAATTTCCTGACAACATCTGCAATTTCCGCTGCCTGCCCTGTACTGGTTGCACCGGCTATGAATGAAAGCATGTATCTTGACCCTGTGATTCAAAAAAATATTAAGCAGTTAAAAGAAAGCGGAAAATATTTTTTTGTAGGGCCTAAGAGCGGCAGGCTGGCTTGCGGCGAGGAAGGCCTGGGAAGGATGGAAGACGAAGATATCATAATTGAAAGACTGGGAGAACTTCTAAAATATAATTCAGACCTTAAAGGTAAAAAAGTCTTAATTACCGCCGGCGGTACCAGAGAATTTA
The DNA here is from genome assembly GCA_036514675.1 of Candidatus Hydromicrobium sp. GTDB lineage: Bacteria > Actinomycetota > Humimicrobiia > Humimicrobiales > Humimicrobiaceae > Hydromicrobium. The sequence goes on along the minus strand of DATBWS010000126.1, from coordinate 1,603 downwards.
TTGATTCTGTAAGATATATATCCAATAAATCCAGCGGAAAAATGGGTTATACCCTGGCCGAGGAAGCCTATTTTAGGGGAGCTAAAAAAGTGATTCTTATAAGTGCTGCAGGGAACCTTGCGCCGCCGTATGGGGTAAAAATTGAATATGCCCCGGATACAGCAGAGATGAAGAAAGCTCTGCTTGAATATTTAAACGGCAGCAATATTATTATAATGGCGGCTGCTGTAAGCGATATTATTCCGGTTAAAAAATATGATTTTAAGTTAAAGAAAAAAGATGATATATTATCCAGAATAAGGTTTAAAGAAAATGAAAATATCCTGGAACTATTAGCTGAAAAAAAGAAAAAAGGCCAGTACCTGGTGGGCTTTGCAGCTGAGAGTGATTATAGCGTTGAAGCTGTCATGGAAAAGGTAAAGGGTAGAAATATTGATATGATTGTCGGAAATGATATTTCCAGAGAGGGCATTGGAATGGAAAGCGATTATAATGAGGTTGATATAATAAGACAGGATGGATCTGTAAAAAAACTGGCCAGGGATAAAAAGAGAATTATTGCCAGAGGGATCTGGGATGAAATTATAAAAAGTCTGGTGGAGCTGTAAAGAATTGATAGGAGGAATAATGACAAAGAAAAAGGATTTTTTATTTACTTCGGAATCGGTTACAGAAGGCCATCCGGATAAAATGGCCGATCAAATTTCCGATGCTATTCTTGATGCTATTATAGCTGATGACCCCAGGTGCAGAACTGCTATTGAAACTTTACTCAAAACCGGGATTGTAATAGTAGCTGGCGAAGTTACCACTTCAACTTATGTAGAAATACCCGATATTGTAAGAGAGGTAATTAAAAATATTGGATATACCAGGGCAAAGTATGGTTTTGATTATGAGACCTGCGGCATTATTACTTCTATCGGGAAGCAGTCTTCCAATATAGCACAGGGTGTTAATAATGCTTATGAAGCCAGATCAGGGAATGGATATGAAAATGAGTTTGATGCCCAGGGTGCCGGGGATCAGGGTATGATGTTTGGTTATGCCTGCAATGAAACCGAGGAACTTATGCCTCTCCCTATCCAGCTTGCCCACAAGCTTTCTCACCGGTTATCCGAGGTCAGGAAAGCGGGAATACTGCCATACCTCCGGCCTGACGGCAAAACTCAGGTAACGGTAAGATATGAGGACAGCAGACCTGTTTCTGTTGAAACTATCGTGGTAGCCACACAGCATGCTCCCAATATTGACATAGAATCCCAGATAAAACCGGATGTGAGGGAATTCGTAATAAAACCCATTATCCCCGAACATTATTTAAGTAAAGACTTAAGGTTGTTTGTTAATCCTACCGGAGAATTTACCATTGGAGGTCCTATGGGTGATACAGGAGTTACCGGGAGGAAAATAATTGTAGATACCTATGGTGGAATGGCAAGGCATGGGGGAGGCAGTTTTTCAGGAAAAGATCCTTCCAAGGTTGACCGGTCAGCTGCTTATGCTATAAGGCATGTGGCCAAGAATCTGGTGGCAAGCGGCGCTGTTGATAAAGTGGAAATAGAAGTGGCTTATGCCATAGGTGTAGCGCACCCGGTATCGG
>DATBWS010000125.1:0-3738 GCA_036514675.1 Candidatus Hydromicrobium sp. | reverse complement strand
TGGAAAATCGTTTCTCTGATGTGTTCCCCTGCTTTCTTTCCTTAAGCGGGCCGCTTTTATTATAAGGCTTGCCACTTCGAGCATATTGGCAAACTCCAGTATATCTTTATCCTTTTTATTATAAAGATACTCACTGCCAAGATAAAGATTTACGAATTCTGCCGCTTCTTTTAAACCTGTTGCATCCCGAAGTATACCAACTTTCCTGGTCACAATATTTCTTAGTTCGGAAATAAGTTTATTTATTTGGGATCTGTCACTGCTTGATTTAATGTTTTTGGGTTTACTTTTCTCTATATTTTTTTCTCCGTTTTCATCCAAAACTTCTCTTATGCTTTCGGTCACCTTTTCTTTTATTTTTTTATTTCCACCGGTTTCCTTCTCCTGTTTTAATTTTTCTTCTATGTCTTCATAGATCTTCCAGCCGTATACCAGGCCTTCCATGAGGGAATTGCTTGCGAGCCTGTTTGCACCGTGTGCACCGGTGGCGGCTGCTTCGCCGCAGCAATACAGGCCATCTATATTTGTCTTTCCATCGTAATCAGTTCTGATCCCGCCGTTAAGATAATGTTCCGCAGGAGATACTTTGATTAAATCTTTTTTTAGATCCAGTCCGTTTTCCTTGAGTTTTGAGATTATATTCGGAAAACGTATCTTAAGAAAGCCTTCAGGTATCTCCGTGGCATCAAGGTAAACATAATCGGTACCGCACTTATCCATTATTCTAGTCATTTCCTTTACTACTATGTCCCTGGGGGCAAGTTCTGCTTTGGGGTGTTTTCCGACCATGAATCTTTCTCCATTGCAGTCGCGGAGGATCGCGCCTTCTCCCCTTAATGCTTCGCTGATCAAGAACAGTTTCGAGTCCCTGGTTTTAAATACCGTAGGATGGAACTGGATGAACTCTATGTCCATTATTGCGGCACCTGCCCTGTGCGCCATAGCGATGCCGTCTCCGGTCGATATGGAAGGATTGGTGGAAAGGTCATATATCTGGCCGATACCGCCGCTTGCTATTATGATATTTGAGGTAGGATGTATCTCAACCTTACCGGTTTTTATATCCATCCCCAGAACACCGACAGAGCTATTCTCATAGACCAGTATATCCAGTACAAAATACTCAGGGGAAAATTTAATCTGCTTTAGTTTCTTTGAATAAGAAACCAGTTTTTTCTCAAGTTCTTCGCCTGTGGCGTCCCCTCCGGCGTGAAGGATACGGGGATAGCTGTGGCCCCCTTCGGTTGTGAGGCTGATCTCTCCTTCAGAAATGTCAAATTTTGTACCGATCTCTATCATATCCTCTATCATTTTCGGTGCGGTCTTGACCAGTATTTCTACGGCTTTTGGATCGCAGAGGCCCTGGCCTGCGGTTATGGTGTCTTCATAATGAGTTTTCCAGAAGTCAGGTTTTCTGATAGCGGCGGCAATACCGCCCTGGGCGTACCATGTTGTAGAATCGGAAAGGGAACTTTTGGTAAGGACCTTTATATCATTGTCTTTTGCAAGTCTCATTGCAGTGGAAAGACCGGCGATCCCGCTTCCGATAATAATACAGTCACAGTACTTATGGATTTTCTGGGAAGATGAAGGATTTATTAAATATCTCTTTAACATGATTTATTTTATGGCTATCATCCTGTCAATTGCTGCTCTGGCTTTCTCTATTATATCCAGTGGTACATTTACTTCATATACCTCATCTTCGAGCGACCAGAGTATTTTTTCCAGGTTTATAAGTTTCATATTGGGGCATATTGCCCTATTTGAAGCGGGATAGAAATTTTTATGCGGGTTTTCTCTTTTCATCCTGTGTCTTATTCCTATTTCCGTCCCTATTATAAAATCTTTTTTGTTGCTTGCTTTTACGTATTTCAGCATTCCTCCGGTGGAGGCCACTTTATCGGCAATATCTATGACATCCGGTCTGCATTCCGGGTGCACCACTACCGATGCATCCGGGTGTTCTTTTTTAAGATCCTCAATATCTTTGACATCGATCATTGCATGGGTGGGACAATATCCGTTCCATAATATAAACTTCCTGCCGGTTTGTCTCTGCACATAATCTCCAAGATACTTATCCGGTATGAATATTATTTCTTTTTTTTCGGGAATGGATCTTACGACATTTACCGCATTCGAAGAGGTACAGCAGATATCACTTAGTGCCTTTACTCTTGCAGTGGTGTTTACATAGCATACCACTACCGCGCCCGGATGTTCATCTTTTAGCTTCCGGAGCTGGGATGCAGTGATCATATCGGCCATCGGGCATCCGCTATCTTTGTCGGGAAGAAGGACCTTTTTATCGGGGGACAATATTTTAGCGGTTTCTGCCATGAAATGAACCCCGCAGAATACTATGATCTGACCGTGTACCCTGGATGCTTTTATGCTTAACTGGAGGGAATCTCCCACAAAATCCGCAATGTCCTGCACCTCGCCGATCTGATAATTATGGGCAAGTATTATTGCTTCTTTCTCTGCCTTAAGCTTGATTATGCTGTCTATAATTTCGATATTCGAATTCATATTTTCCTTAATGCTCATATAGAAACGTTTAAGTTATTTTAGAACAACAATTATAAAAATAAAATACGCACTTTATTACAGATTAAAAACGGGATCGATATTTTATTTATTTTTCTTTTAATGTTATTATTTCAAACTCAGATACATTTAATTAAAATATAAATTACCTATATATTTCGGTAAGGACGATTTCTTGAAACTGATTATAAGCGAAAAAGAGATAGCTGCAGGCAGAATTGCAAAAATACTTTCAGGCAACGGTGTGGATCAGGAAAAAGTATATGGGGTTCCCGTTCATCATTTCAAACATGGTGGTGAAGATTATAAGGTCATCGGACTAAAGGGCCACATACTCAAGGTGGATTACCCCAAAGAATATGCTAACTGGTTCAAAGTTGATCCCATAGAGCTTATCGATGCCCCGATAGAAAAAGTTCCCATCCAGAAAAAGATAATCCAGGCGCTTGTAAAAGTCTCCGGTGAGGCGGACGAGATCATCATTGCCACCGACTATGACAGGGAAGGCGAGCTCATCGGTTATGATGCAATGCAGCTCGTCAAGGAAAAAAATGCGGTTGCTCCTACAAAAAGAGCAAAGTTTTCTGCGATCACTCCCAAAGATATAAATGAGGCATTTTCGAAACCGGGTAAAATCGATTTAAACCTGGCTTTTGCAGGTAGGGCAAGACAGGATATCGACTTGATATGGGGAGCGACACTCACCCGTTTCCTATCCCTTGCCACCTATCAAGTAAAAGATAAATTTCTTTCTGTGGGAAGGGTACAGACTCCGACTCTTGCACTTATCGTGGACAGGGAACTCGAGATAAAATCTTTTGTCCCTACTCCTTACTGGGTTGTAAGCGTAAAACTGAAAACGCAGTCCGGCGAAGAATTCGAGGCAACCCATAAGACAAAAAGGTTTTTAAACAAGGACGACGCGCAGGCCGCATATATCAAACTGGGTGACAAAGGAGTCGTACTCGAAGTAAAGGAGAGCATCAGAGAAATAAAACCTCTCGCGCCGCTTAATACCACCGCCCTTATAATGAGCGGAAGTTCGATTGGCTTTTCTGCATCAAAGACAGTAAGCATTGCCGAAAGCCTTTATATGAACGGCTATATAAGCTACCCCAGAACCGATAATACGGTTTACCCTTCTTCCATTGACCTTAAAGAAATCGTAAAAATACTGGGTACCTC
>DATBWS010000124.1:0-7413 GCA_036514675.1 Candidatus Hydromicrobium sp. | reverse complement strand
AAAATAATGTATCTGCCTTTCCATGACCGGTTCAAAGTCTTCCTGCATCTTTCTTCCATAAACCAGCACCTCGACTCCTAACGGAAGCACTTCTCCCTCTTTTATATCATCGACCTCAGGACCAAATACCTCAATTTTGCCGTCTTCGACCTCTAAAGAATCGGCTATATGAAGAAACTCCACAGCTTCGCTCCTGTTGCCTCCGAATTCTACAAAAGTATCTTCTTTCCTTACTCTTTCGCCTTCAAAAGCAGGACCAAAAGCTACAGGAATATCGATTTTATCAACGGTAATCTTGAGACCCCTTACCTCTATAGCTTTCGTGACAATCTCGTCATCATCTATATTGGAAACCACATGCTCATAGGTGCATACACCTCTGGGAAGTATTTCCGGAATATCCGTATCGGCAATGGTGGGGAATCCATAATTTATGGCGCCGGCAGCATTGGCGTATTTTTCTTCATCCACTTCACCAAGAGCCAGAACAAATGCAAATACTCTGTTTTTATTATAGAGAAGCATTCTCCTGTAATCTCCGGGCTGAACTCCGCCAAAGCTCAAAGCGGCCCTGGCTGCGAAACCAAGTGAATAGATAGTGGCGCTGATATCTTTACCGAAAGGTACGAGTCTGGTATCCCATCCCAGTTCAACTCCTTCCTTTTCTAACTGCTCGGCCATAGATATACCATTGGTAGAGGCGGACATGAAGACATAAATATTTTTTTCCTGGAGTTCCCTGGCAATTTTAACCGCAGTTTTGCTGTCTTTACAGGCACCTACACATGCTGCAAATCCCGGTGCCGTTCCATCCACAAACTCTATCCCTCTTTCTCTTATTATCACATCTGTTGCCGCACCCAGCCAGATACCGTCAGCAGGCGGCGGTCCATCTATATATTTAATGGCTTCTATTACTTCTTCCGCCCAAAGTGCAGCAATTCCTGCATCCAGCGTACCTCCCAGATACGGAAGCCATAATTTTTCTTCAGGAACAGGAGGAAGTAATTTTTTTGCCTCATCAAGGACTTTTTCCGCATCCGATAATTTTTCTACCTTGATTCCGGTCATGCTGTATATAATCGGCAGATAATAACCGGTGTTGGGAAATTCCACTTTCTGGTCTCTGCCGTGTTTTGCAATACATTCTTTAAGCACTTTTTCTGCACGCTCCAAAATTTTATATGCGCCTTTTATGGCGCTGGTTGCAATGATTTTAGACATCTTTTAACGTCCTCCTTGCTTCCATATCCAACAGAACTCTTTCTTTTACGGTATCTATTTTAAGCGCTTTTCTCTTTTCCTGGATAACACTTATCACCTTATCCAGCAATTCTTCTATATCCGCAATATATTCCAGCTGGCCTCCATATTTTTCCTTCCACCGTTTCGTCATTATCTCTTTTACCTCACCGCTTGATTCTACGGGAATTGGTTCGCCGCTGAATGCCACATAAGCGCCGGATGCAGCAAAATAAGCACCTATGGATAGTGCCTTTTCACTCATCCATTCCGGTGCAATCCCGGCTATGGGAAGGTCGCTGATGTCTTCACCCAAACCTCCCTCTCTTACCACTTCTGATACTACGGTCAGTATCCTTGAATTATCAACGCAGGATCCCAAGTGAAGTATGGGGGGTATGCCTACCGCTTCGCAGATAGAACGCAATCCCTCGCCTGCATATTCCAGAGCTTCCGGCTCCATCAGTCCGCATTTAGCTGCTGAAATCGCCCCACATCCCGTAGCCACTATCAGGTAGTCTCTCTTAATCAGCTCTCTGGTCAGATAATTATGATATTTATCCTGCGTCATTCTGGCATTATTGCAGCCCACTACTGCCACAACGCCCTGTATCCTTCCATCAATGATGGCATCATTCAAAGGCCTGAAAGATTCTCTGAACTTCCCTCCCAGCATATATCTGATATACTCATGAGAAAACCCGGCTATGAGATCGGATGTAATCTTTGGAATATAAACTTCTTTCTTCCTGTTTTTAAAATTGTCTATTGCCATTTTGATTATCTCAGTGGCCAGTTTTACTCCATTATTTTCTTCAAATTCCATATGGATTGCTCCCGGGATTTTACATTTTGCCGAAGAGGTTATAAGTTTGGTGTGATATTTTTTTGCAAGTTCTCCCAGAGATTGCATTATACACTGGATATCTACAACCATAGCTTCGATCGAACCTGTAAGTATTGCCATCTCCTGAGAAAGGAAATTGCCAATCGGTGCTATACCCTGTCTCATCAATACTTCATTTGCGGTGCAGCATATGCCCACTACATTAATACCCTTAGCACCCTTACTTTTTGCATACTCAACCAATTCCTTATTATCGGCAAGTTCGGCAATAATTTCCGAAAGAGTGGGTTCATGCCCGTGAACCACGATGTTTACTTCATCTTCTTTTAACATCCCCAGATTGGTCTTAGCCTTTCTGGGTTCGGGGGTGGTAAACAGGATATCGGTAATCTCGGTACCAATCATCGAACCTCCCCATCCATCGGATAAAGCTGTCCGCAGCGCCTGGTCCAGAATATGTTCCGGCTCCTGATCTACTCCCATATTAGTTCTGTGCATAGTCTCTACAATTTCTCTGTCAATACCTCTGGGAACAATCTTATATTTTCTCCATATCTCCTGTCTTCTTTCGGGAGCAATTTTTACTAGGTCAATTTCTCCATCCTGTTGTCCGAAAATTGATAATGCTTTTTTTGATGTGTCCCTGGCAATTTCCTTTATATCCCTGTCATCAATTTCAATTCCCAGGTTTTTTGCAAATTTCATTAATTTAAATTCATCTTTTATTTTTAATCCTTCCGTCTTATCCTCCGCAACCAATCCCAGCAGGTGTGCCAGATCTCTTCCATGATCAGAATGGGCTGCGGCGCCTGCGGCGATATGGCGGGCCAGATTTCTGGCAGCAATAGTTCCCAGAGTGGCGCCGCACAGACCGGTCTTATCTTCTCTTACCCTGCAGGGGCCCATTGCACAGTTTTTACAGCAAATTCCGGAGATCCCGGAACCGATAGGGCAGCATTTCATTTCCTGGGAGCGATCAAAAATAGTGAACGCTTCTTCACCCACCTTTTGCATAATTTCGATAACTGCCTTATCCTCAGTCATCTCTTTATATTTATCTTCCTTATCTTTTTTCATTTTATTTATTACACCACCTCTTACTGCCTATAAGTTACAATAAATCTTTAATGATTTCTTTAATTAAACTTACCGCTTTAGGATGCCTCATCACCAGAATATTCGCACCCGAAAGCAGCATACTCATACAGGAAATTGTTTCCCAGTTAATCCCTCTTTCCTCCTGATTGCCCCACATTGGATAATTTTCTTCACTTTCTTTAACTTCCTTTACCTTCCAGATTTCGGGGGCAATATTATTTATAATTGGCATCTGGGTCATCTTATCATCCTGTATAAGTGCGGCAATCTTCAATCTTTCCATAGCAGAGTAGCAGTATTCTATCCCATAACCGAGACCCGAACTTGAAGGATCCATAGCTATTCTATCAGAAGATAAGCCTAACTGGGTAAGTAATATATTTAACTGCTTTGCAATGTTTACATCAAGCGGGTTTAATGCTATGACATTGTTATTGTAACCCATAGCCGCAGCAGCTATAGTTTTATAATTATCTTCTTCCACCCAACCCATCAAAATATTGCTGTCTTTATTTTTTTCAGAAACTTTTTTCATTACCTCAGCAACTTTTTCAAGTGGGCCGGCCCCATATATTATTAAAGGCTTATCAATGGATTCTCTTACAGTTTTAGTAATTTCCGCTGCATCTTCAGGACTCATATCTTCTCTATCCGGATTTATCCTGGTAAGATTCAGACATATAGCATCAGCACCATACCGGGTAATACTTTTTTGGGCCCATTTTACGGGATCATCAAAAACATCACTGTAGTATTTGCTGATCGCTTCGGGCCATTCAGTGGGTTTGCTGTCCCAAATTTCAATAGCGATAATAGGTTTATTCGGTATTTCACCTTCAAAACTATAAAAAGGTAAAGCAGTTTCTCCACCAACTGAAATTTCCGTCTTGTCTTTACCCAGCTTCAGGATATTAATTTTTCCGCTATAGGTATTTTTTGGAACTTGAAAACTCAAATCTTCCACCTTTCTTTCAGTTAATAATCCTCTCCGTTATATATAATCTATCCCCCAAAATAAACCACAATTTAAAATATTCTATCACTTTTATTAGAAAACTGCAGTTTGTTTTTGTAGTTAACTTATATAAAAAATTTTTCTAAAAATATGCCCGCAAATTTCATATCATAAGTTTTTCTATTAAACCCTTTACCTGTTTTAGTGCCAGGCTGTCTCCGGGAATATCGAATACTGTTTTTTCATTGATATCCATTTCATAAATATTATCATCCACATTTATAATCCCCAGCAAATCAAGCTTTTTTTCCTCTATATATTTTTTAAGCCTCTTGTCCAATTTACCATTGACTCTATTTACAATCAAAAATATTTTTTCCGCATTGATGTTTATCTCGTCTGATAGATCCTTTATCCTTGACGCGGTAAGGATTCCCTTGGGAGAAGGATCTGAGATTATAATCAGATAATTGACATTGCTGGTTGTTCTCCTGCTCAAATGTTCCATACCGGCTTCATTATCCATAATAATATAATCATAATTGTCCTGCAGGATATCTATATATTTTTTAAAAAGATTATTAGCATAGCAATAGCAACCTGGTCCTTCTCCCCTGCCCATCGCCAACAGATCAAACCCCTTACCTTCAACCAGTGCCTGGTGTATATTCATCTCTACCAGCTGGTCTTTATAGATACCACCTGCAAGACGGGCAGCATTTTTTTTAAAGTCCTCCCGGATCATACCCACAGTACTGGCGACTTTAACTCCCAGGATTTCATTAAGATTTGAGTTAGGATCAGCATCAAGTGCCAGAATTGAACCTCTTTTATCTTCAATCAGGCTTCTTACGATAAGACTGCTAATAGTAGTCTTACCTGTGCCACCCTTTCCGGCCAATGCAATTTTTACATCCATCTACTTAAAACTTCCTATTTATTTCTTCAGCTTACTGTCAAGTGAATAAAGACTTTCTTCTACCGATGGAAAATCTTTCATATCAGTATGAGGTAAAAACAGGCCTGCCACATATCTATCCATAAATTTCATATTAATACTCAGCTCTATATAGGTAATATGATCTGCAATTTTTGTACTTTGCCTGTATTTATCCTCCGAAAGCAGACTAAGATAAGCTCCTGTAACCGAAGTGTTACCCATAAAAAAATATTTATTAACATTAACATCCGGAAGCATCCCGATAACCACGGCATTTTTTATATAAAGGTGTCTCCCCAGCCCTCCGGCTATATATATCTTATCCAGATCATATACACTTAAATCAACTTCTTCCAGTAATGTTTTAATCCCGGCATAGATAGCTGCTTTTGCTCTTATTAAATTATCAATATCAACTTCACTTATATATATATCTTTCCCGGTTGCACTGTACTTATTATCAACTAAAACATACAGGCAATCATTATCGATACATTTAAGATATTTATTTCCTATATCCTTATTAAATCTACCCTTCCTGTCAATAACACCTTTAAGATACATTTCTCCAACCACATCAATCAACCCTGAACCGCAAATACCCCCTGGTTTTCCTCCTCCTATAACCTCTAACCGGCATTTATACGTCTTTTGATCAATTGATACCTTTTCAATAGCGCCATCCACCGCTCTAATGCCGCATTTCACTCCTCCGCCTTCAAAAGCTGGCCCTGCGGAGCAGGAAGCTCCCATCATCCATTCAGAATTACCAACTACCAGTTCGCCATTGGTACCCAGGTCCAGAAAAAGAGCCAGCTCTTTTTCTCTGTACATATCTGTTGCCAGAATACCCGATGTTATATCACCACCAAGGTAACTTGCCACTCCCTGTATATTATATACATAGGCATTCTTTATATGCTTTATGCCGATTTCTTTTGCGGTGGAACTTGAAAATTGATTTGCTACAGTAACATAAGGTTCTTCTCTTATATACCTGGGAGGGACACCATAAAAAAGATGCATCATAGTAGAGTTTCCGGAAACCATCATAGAGACAATATTATCTGCATCTATATGTGAATTAAACATCAGTTTCCATATCAAATTATTAATCGAGTCTATTATTACTTCCCTTAACTTCTCCAGCCCGCCTTTCCTATTCGCATAAATTATCCGGTTAATAATATCATCACCGAATTTTATTTGGGGATTATATTCCGATTCCGAACCTATTATCTTTCCATTTCCCAGATCTACAAGATACATGACCAGAGACGTGGTTCCGATATCCAGAGCCAATCCATAGCTCTTTTTGCTAACCTTACCCGGTTGAATATCAATAATCGTACTATTTTCCATATCTACAGTTGCTGTAACCTCCCAATTCTTCTCTCTCAAAACCAGGGGCAGCTTTCTGATTATATGAATTGGCACTATGCAGTTTTCTATGTCCAGGTTCTCCCTGATGCTTTTTTTCAGACGGAACAAATCACTGGTTCCGTAACTGAGTGACGGTTTCTCGGTAGTTATGGTCTCTTTTCTTATCCAGGGTTTTATTTCAATAGAGGAGAATTGGTCCTTGTTGATATCGGCATATATCTTGGACTGCGTATCAGTAAATCTGCCTTCTACTATTTTTGCTCTGGCCTTTTGCTGCCTGGGGACTTCAACAATTAAATCGCTTTCTATTTTGGATAAACATGAAAGAACATAGCCTTTTTCTTTTTCTCCGGGAGATATAAACCTGGATTTTTTAGTGTTCACTCTTCCTTCTTTTACTATTACCTTACATCTGCCGCAGGTACCCACGCCGCCGCAGGAAGAATCAATGTAAATCCCGCTATCGAGAATTGCCTGTTTTAAATTATAACCCGTAGAGACTTTAATGGATTTACCGCCGGGAACAAACTTTATTAAATATTTTTTCTGGCTGTTCATTATTAAAATCGCAACCTTTTAAACACAAGATATCATAATTAACAGACGATGGAGATGAAATTTGAAACAGAAATCGCTAGTTCAAGAAATTATATTATATACGGATTTAAAAATCAAAATAGAAAGGCAACTCTATGAAGCTGCCTTTCTATTTCATTGTTTACTATTTTCTCGTATTTATTTCCTTATTTATATAAATTCATATACCTGTATATATTACCTTAATTTCATTTATGAAATTGTGCTATATTTCACTTACACCAATGCTTACCGACGTACCTTCATCAGTTTCTATAATAGTCACTACCAGGCTATATGTGCCGTTATCGGCAGAAATGGTGGAAAAGGTCTAGCCTTAGCTCTCGCTTGTAAATTCACTTACATTTTCCC
>DATBWS010000123.1:0-2719 GCA_036514675.1 Candidatus Hydromicrobium sp. | reverse complement strand
TGTCTCCGCTACCGCTAAGGTCTATTCCCTTTCCCAGAGGACCTGCAAAATCCAGCATATCTCCCCTTTTCAGTCCGGAGATAAATCTGGTTCCCCTTCCTTTTACCAGATATAATATGGAAAAAACATTAAATTTTTTTTCAATATCAAAAATGCCAAACGGCCTCCTCAGCAGAGGATCCAGCGCCCCATCAGACGAGCACTTCACATTGATAAACTGGCCCGCCTGGGCATACTTACATATATACGGTGAAAAAACCTCCATCTTGTAAAGGCTATCACCATATTTTTCGTTAGAAAGTATTTCTCCGCTTAAAAGTCTCATCAATATTCCTGTATAGGTTTAACCTTGACTTTAGAGTTGGATTTCATCTCCTGTATCCCCTGCACCAGAGCTGAGGCTCCCGATATGGTAGTAACGGAAGGCACATTATGAAGGACCGCTGCGGTCCTCAGATAATAACCGTCACTTCTGGCAATACTGCCTTCGGGAGTATTTATAATCAGATCAATTTCTCCGTTCTTTATCATATCAAGAACATTGGGTCTTCCTTCTCTAATCTTTAGAACCTTATGACATTTTATCCCATTTTCTTCCAGCGTATCCCCGGTTCCTTCGGTGGAGATTATATCAAAACCAAGCTGGGATAATTTTCTGGCTATACCGATTATAGCGTCCTTATCCTTATCATTTACACTTATAAAAACCGAACCCGAAGTAGGAAATACCTGATTGATGGAAATCTGGGTCTTGGCAAATGCAATTCCAAAGCTTTTGTCTATGCCCATTACCTCTCCGGTAGATTTCATCTCCGGACCCAGTATGGTATCCACACCGGGGAATCTGTTAAATGGCAGCACCGCTTCCTTAATACTGTAATAACCAAGCGATGTGGGGTCAACTCTTTTGAAATCAATATTTTTTAGTTTCCTGCCGGCCATCACCAGAGCGGCTATCTTTGCCAGAGGAACACCAATGGATTTACTTACAAAAGGAACCGTACGCGAAGCCCTGGGGTTAGCTTCCAGTACATAAACCACAGAATCTTTTATGGCATACTGAATATTCATAAGCCCCACCACACCGAGCTCTTTTGCCATCCGGTAGGTGTAATCTTTAATAACTCCTATTATTTCTCTGCTCAGGGTAAAAGGCGGTATCACACAGGCGCTGTCGCCCGAATGTATCCCTGCCTCTTCTATATGTTCCATAATTCCGCCGATGAAGAGTTCCTTCCCATCATAGATGGCATCAACATCGACTTCAATTGCCCGCTCCAAAAATTTATCAATAAGTACCGGCCTGTCATTGGATACTATTGCCGCATTTCTGACATAATCAACGAGGTTTTCCTCGTTATAGACTATATTCATAGCCCTCCCTCCAAGTACATAAGAGGGCCTTACCAGCACCGGATAGCCTATTTTTGCGGCTATCTTTTTTGCTTTACCCACATCCATAGCTGTTCCATTTTCGGCCTGGGGGATATCAAGCCTTTTAAGCATGGAGCCAAATCTTTTACGGTCCTCGGCCAGATCTATACTGTCAGGTGTTGTCCCTAAAATGTTTATACCCGCCTTCTGCAGTCTCAGGGCAAGCTTTAGAGGGGTCTGTCCTCCAAACTGCACTATCACTCCATAAGGTTTTTCAGCCTCTACAATATTTAAAACATCTTCAAAAGTCAGGGGCTCAAAATACAGCCGGTCCGACGTATCGTAATCGGTGCTTACAGTTTCAGGATTGCAATTAACCATTATAGTCTCAAAGCCCGCGTCGTGCAGTGCAAAAGAAGCATGTACGCAGCAGTAATCAAACTCTATTCCCTGTCCGATACGGTTGGGCCCGCTGCCGAGGATTACAATTTTCTTTTTTGCGGAAGGCAAAATCTCATCCTCGGTCTCATAAGTGGAATAATAATAGGGAGTATAAGCCTCGAATTCAGCAGCGCAGGTATCCACAGTCTTGAAAGTAGCAATCACTCCCAGCTTCTTGCGCAGTGCTCTTATTTTATCCTCACTGCAATTGCAGAGATGGCCCAGCTGCTTATCCGAATAACCGTATCTTTTAGCCTCGTAAAGCAGCTCTCTGGTTATATTTCCCGGTTCGTAGTCCTTAAAGACTTTTTCAAATTCCACCAGCTGCTTTATATTATTTAAAAACCAGGGATCTATTCTGGTGTATCTGTATATATCCTCGATACTTCTTCCCTGTTCAAAGGCAAACTTTATATAAAACACGCGGTCCTGATTGGGTACGGAAAGTTTTTTACCCAGCAGTTCCTCGCTCGTATCATTCACTCCATCTGCTCCCAGCCCATACCGGTCAATCTCCAGAGACCTGATTGATTTTTGAAGAGCTTCCTTAAAAGTCCTCCCAATGGCCATGGCCTCGCCAACCGATTTCATCCTCGTGGTAAGGCTTATATCCGTTCCCGGAAATTTTTCAAAAGCCCACCGGGGGAATTTTACCACTACATAATCAATGGAAGGCTCAAAGCAGGCCGGAGTCTTTCTGGTAATATCATTGGGTATCTCATCAAGGGTATAACCCACTGCCAGCTTGGTGGCAATTTTGGCAATTGGAAACCCGGTAGCCTTGGATGCCAGAGCGCTGCTTCTGGAAACCCTGGGATTCATCTCAATTACAGCCATCTTCCCGTTATCCGGATTTATAGCAAACTGTATATTGGAACCTCCGGTCTCCACCCCGATTTCCCTT
>DATBWS010000122.1:0-4889 GCA_036514675.1 Candidatus Hydromicrobium sp. | reverse complement strand
CTGTTTTGACTTCAGTTCATTATATGCTCCTTTAAGAAATGGCCAGCCTCCGTAGAAAAAGATTGCTGTGGATAGAGCAAAGAGAACATATTTGTCGCCGGGGAATTTTAAAATATCTTCGAGCCTTAAAAATCTTTGTATAAGTTCAGATAGCAGCAGTACCGGAATG
Organism: Candidatus Hydromicrobium sp.; assembly: GCA_036514675.1. Lineage (GTDB taxonomy): Bacteria > Actinomycetota > Humimicrobiia > Humimicrobiales > Humimicrobiaceae > Hydromicrobium. Next base: position 4,720 of record DATBWS010000122.1, on the reverse strand, counting down.
GTCAGAACGGCAGAAATAATAAAGCGCTTTTTAAAATCAGCAACCACATGCTTATGATGGTCATGTCCCATATCGCGGCGCATATTATGTCTCATATCATGCTGCATATGTCTGTGATCTGATTCCTTCACAATTTGCCTATTATCATTTACAGCTTGATGCTGATCACGATATCTATTAATCCCTGTTATTTATCTCCACCATATCTATAAAAATGCCATGCCAGCTGTGGTACCAGATCTGACCGGTATAGCCATTTACGCTTAGCATCCCTGCAACTTCGCCATTTTCTGTTTCAGTATGAATGGTATAATAACCATAAAATTTTTCTGCCTCATCTCCTGCAGATTCACCTGTATTTATTTTTGCCATATATTTTCCAGCAATGTCCAGGGCTTCATCTTCATCTATGGGCATATCTATAGAACTCTGGGAAAGCGGTATTCTTGAATGCATACCATATTTTAAGTTCCACATCATATTGGGTCCATATTCGGGAAATATAACTCCGCTGCTTTTATCCACAAGCAGCTCCATTGCCCCAATGGCTGTATCTTTTTCTATAAGCTCGATATAGAAATTTTGAGAAAATTCCATAATTTCAGATATTTCCAGATTGGATAAATTATTTTCATCAAGATATTTTTCTGTCAGGCTTTCCACTTTATTAAAATCTAGATTTGCAGTCTCCCTGCTTCCAAATAAATTCCTGAACATATGGTTCATATCTTCTGAATTGAAAATATAGCCCTGACCGGTTCCGAAATTAGTCAGTGTGATACCCCGGCCTGCCATAGGTAAAGTTACTGCAAGTCCCAGAATTCCGATTACTATGAGTATTATTGAAGATATTAATATCTTTCTTAAATTTCTCATTCTAACTTATATCCTTCTTTATTCTTTCAAATTCCTCTTTAGTAACTTCTCCTCTGGCATATCTTTCTTTTAATGTCTCCATTGCTTTATCTGTGTGGGAAATATCCCTACCCGGATAGCTTACTCTTCTGACGATCCAGACAACCAAAAGTATTATTCCGGTAATTAATAGAGCCCAGAAAATAAACATGAGTATCATTCCTATAATGCCCCAGCCTCCGAAAATTCCACTCATCATATTTGGCCACATCATCATTTAAAATCACCCCTTAATATATAATATATATCCTATAGTTCTAGTAATATTATACTGTTTGAAAGAATTGTTTCAATATTTATAAGATTAATTTTTCAATCTTATAATAGCCCCATCGTATTACTGTTATTTAATTCTTGACAAGTTGTATAATTCTGAATATACTGAATATTTAGAAATTTATAAATTTTCAAATCTATAAGGAGTAAGAATTGCCAGAGAAAAATAATAAAAGGTGCTGTAATGTCGAATCTGTAGTAACAGTGGATGAGAGAGGACAAATGGTACTGCCAAAAGAAATCAGAAAGAAAGCAAATATTAAAGCGGGAGACAAACTGGCTGTGATAAGTATGGAGAAAAATGGCAAATTCTGCTGCATTTCTCTGATCAAGGCCGAAAACCTTTCAGGAGTAGTGACAGAGATGCTTGGACCGGTCATTAAATAAACACATTCTATATGAAGTAAAAAAACAATTTAAACAATATCTCAAGTATTATTGGAGGTTAAAAAATGAATCAGAAGAATATAAACAAAATGGTGAGGGAAAGTTATGGCAGGATAGCAAAACAAAATAGCAGCTGCTGCAGCGTAGAAACTTACCGAGGCTGCTGCGGAGATAATAAGCTTGATGAAATCAGCAAAAGTATCGGATATACGGATAAGGATATAAAAGAAGTTCCGGAAGGATCAAACCTTGGATTAGGTTGTGGAAATCCTATAGCCCTGGCATCACTTAAAGAAGGAGAAACTGTATTGGACCTCGGCTCCGGCGCCGGATTTGACTGTTTCCTGGCCGCAAATAAAGTAGGCGCAAAGGGCAAAGTTATAGGTGTGGATATGACTCAGGAAATGCTTGAAAAAGCAAGGGAAAATGTCCTTAAAAGCAACTACAAAAATGTGGAATTCAGACTGGGAGAAATTGATAATCTTCCGGTTGCAGATAATTATATAGATATAGTTATATCCAATTGTGTGATTAACCTGACCCCCGACAAAAAAAGAGCATTCAATGAAGCTTATAGAGTACTTAAGCCAGGCGGTAGAATTATGATTTCCGATATGGTTTTACTTAAAGAGCTCCGCCTCCCTGATGCGGTAGTTGATGTTCTGGATACCTACGGCAGCTGCATCACCAGAGCTATAATGAAGGAAGAATATATCAATACCATAAAAGACACAGGGTTTATTAATGTAAAAATAATTGATGAAGCCAGACTTCCTTTTAACTTCGATGCGGATGATCCTGATGTAAGGGAGATTATTAAAAATATGGATATAGAACCTGAAGATATAATCAGAACAAAAAAAGATAATGAAGACTCAATTGCCAGTATTAGAGTTTACGGAGAGAAACCTTTAAAATAAAACTTGCCTAAAAATTTTATAAAATCTATGTTTAAGGAAATAAATTACTAATTTAATTCTTTAATTATCTCCTGTAAATTATATAATATAAAAATATCAAAATATATTAAGAGGGTGATTAATATAACTGCAATTGATATAAATTTCATGATGTCGGAAATCTTAAGACTTCTGCCTTTCTTTATTCCATTAATAATAATCGAATATGGTCTTATGATCTATGCTCTGGTTCAGGTTGTAAGAAACGAAGTTGCTTATCTGCCAAAGTGGGGCTGGATTTTAATTATCGTTTTCTTTGGTATCATCGGCCCTATTGTTTATCTGATAGTAGGCAGGAAGAAAGACACTGAAAATGATTAAGGTCATTGGTTTGAAAAAAAATTATGGCCGCGTGGAAGCATTGAAGTCTATCAGTTTCGAGGTAGAAAAAGGCTCGGTATTTGGGTTCATTGGACGGAACGGTGCCGGAAAAACCACGACTATGAACATTCTGACCGGCCTGATTAAATTTGATGGCGGTAAGATAATAATTAAAGGCAAAGATTTTCTAAAGAACAAGCAGGAGCTTTTAAAATCAATTGGATACCTGCCGGAAACTCCCACCTTCTATAATTATATGAATGCTTATGAATATTTGAAATTCATTGGTGAAATCATAGGATATGAGGTAAAAAATATCAGTAAACTCTTAGAAATGGTCAAGCTGACCAAACAGAGTAAGAAACATATCGGCGCATATTCACGGGGAATGAAACAAAGGCTTGCACTGGCAGTAGCATTTATGAGCAGTCCTGAAATTCTCTTTCTGGATGAACCTGCATCCGCTTTGGATCCTGAAGGAAGAATGGAGATGCTAGAGCTTATTGAAGGTCTTAAGGATGAAAAGATCACTATTTTTCTGTCCACACATATATTAAATGATGCTGAAAGGGTATGCAATAAAATATGTATTATAGATGAAGGTAAAATACTTTTAACTGAAAATCTATCTCAACTTTATAAATCCTATATACAACCTATTTTTGATGTTGAGTTTGATGAGGATCCCAGGAGTGAGATTAATTTACTAAAGAAGCTGAACTGGGTTGAAAATATCAAAGAAGAGGGTAAAAAAATAAGTCTTTATGTTAAAGATATTGATTATGCAAAAAAAGAAATCTTAAAGGAGCTATCAAAACTCGATACCAATGTTATAAGCTACCAGATAAGAAAAAGCACACTGGAAGATATTTTTATGAGAATGATAGGTAAAAATGAAATCATTTAAAGCTTATTTTAAAAAAGAGATATTGGAGGCAAAAAGGACTCATAAATACCTGGTTTTATTTATCGGAATTATTTTCTGGCCGGCAATACTGAATCCTCTGATGTTAAAATTACTACCCTTGCTTATGAAGAATTATCTGCCTGCTGAAGCGGTTGGGATGTTCTCCGATTTGACCCGTGATTCTGCTTTTCAATCTTTCTTAAGTGATTCCTTTCAAATTGGAATGATCGTTATGGCATTTGCTTTAATGGGACTCACTGCAAACGAAGTTCGCCTGAAGAGACTTGTTTTCCCCTATTCCAGAGGAGCAAATCCCGCAGGCATAGTACTTGCAAAATATATTCATTATGCAATCACGATTTCTCTTTTTATGCTGATAGCTTCCCTTATCAATTATTTCTATATTGATAGGCTCTTTACCGGCGGAATGTTGTCAGTGATAATCGTACTGGAATCAACGCTGTTATATATGCTCTATTATTGCACATTGTTATCCGTACTTTTATACCTTAGCAGCCTGTTCAGGAGAGGCCTGGCTGCGGGATTTACAGTTCTTGTCTTGGCATTCAGTTTGAGTATTTTCAATCAATTTAAGATTATAAGAATATATCTTCCAAATTATCTGATTTTTAAGGCAGCGGATATCGGATATATTTTTGATAATTCCCTTATACCCACCGTTACCGTTTCATTTTGTTTAATTATACTTTTTGTCTTCTTATCAATACTCCGTATGAAAAAAATTGATATTGCCTGATATTTCAAATATGCTGTATTCTTGATTAAAAGGCAACAGAAAAGAATTCCAAGCATCCTGTATCCTTGACTAAGAAATATTTTCTGATAGAATGGAGGCTCGAACTTAAAAACATTGGGTAAACAAAAAATATTATAGATAGCTCTCTGGAACACTTAAATACAACAAATTCAATGTTAAATACAGTGATTAATTAGT
>DATBWS010000121.1:0-2375 GCA_036514675.1 Candidatus Hydromicrobium sp. | reverse complement strand
CAAAAAAAAGGTGCCATCAATATACTTAAACGTTTCATAGAAGGTACTCTTTATCCCGAAGAAGCAGGAGCTATGCGCTGGCAATATTTTCTAAATCCAAAAATAGAACAAAATATTTTTAATGAATCTTCCCGGAGCAATATATCTTTTACTCCTTTTGATCCTATATATTATTTTTCCCGAATCTGCAATTCGGATCTCCAGATAGATAGAGATATTTACGTAGATATAAAACTTACTATGGCTGATAGTGTTTTAATGAAAGTTGATAAGATGAGCATGGCCACTTCCCTGGAAGTAAGGGTCCCGTTTTTGGATCATGAAGTTGCAGAGCTTTGCGCTTCCATTCCCGCTGATTTAAAACTCAAAAAACTGACAACCAAATATATTTTGAGGAAAACTCTGAAAAAATACAACTTTCTGCCCGAAAGTATAATCAATAGGGGCAAACAGGGTTACAGCCTGCCGGTAAAAAACTGGTTGAGAGAAGAATTAAAAGACTATATGATAGACCTTTTAAAAAATTCACCCATTATCAAGGAAAATTTCAATAACTCATATCTGTCCGATCTTGTAAACGAACATCTGGAATTGAAACATAACCATAACCATATTTTATGGGCCCTGATAAATTTAAGTTTGTGGTACAAAAAGTTCTTTCTTTGATTTACCTATCTCTGCTCCCGATATAATCTCTTAGCGCTTCTTTCCAGTTTCTCAAATCAGCCAGTCCGATTTTCCTTAAATTAAGATTATCCAGAACCGAATACTGCGGCCTTCTGGCTTTTGCTCCAAATTCCTCTGTAGTAGTGGGTAATATTTTAGCAGATAATTTCATAAGTCTGAATATTTCACAGGCAAATTCATACCAGGAACAGCTCCCGGTATTTGTCATATGATAAATCCCGTATTTTCCAGTCTGTATCAGTTCAAAAAGCTTTTCCGAAACATCCACGGTACTGGTAGGAGTAAGCACCTGATCATTTACTACCTTTATTTCTTTTTCCTTCTCCGCCATTTTTATTATCAGTTCCACAAAATTTATGTTCCCCTTGCCCGCGCATCCCGCATGGCCGTAAAGTCCGCTTAATCTAATTATGTAATATTTATCAAGCATATACTGCATCACCTGTTCTCCTGCCAGTTTGGATATTCCGTACAAACTTAGCGGCCCGGCGCAATCATCCTCTATATAGGGTTCTTTCTTCTTTCCGTCAAATATATAGTCGGTGCTGAAATGCATAAGAGGAATATCCATCTCCCTGCATATCATTGCCAGATTCCTGACCCCCATAACATTTACTTCAAAAGCGGACCGGGCCTCATCTTCACACAGGTCCACATCATGAAAAGCAGCCGTATTTATTACAATATCCGGATTAATCCTCTTTAAAATACTCTCACTCATCTTATAGTCATTGACATTAATGTCCTTTAAACCCACCATCCCGGCTATTTCTATTTCTTTTCCTTTGAAGTAATTATTAATATCGGTTCCAAGCTGGCCATCTACTCCGATAAGTGCAATTTTTACCATTAAATCCCCTGAAGCTAATACTTTTTTACCGAACTAAAAATCTTAAAATAAAATAAACACAAATCTCAATCAGGATAAGTGTTGTATATAAGGCCGCCAGCCAGATAATTTTTCTCCTTTTTCCGGCCAGAGCAGTTATTCTTAAAATTTCTATAACAATTATCCCCAGTATAAAAAGGAATACAAATGTAAAGTATTTATTGGAAAATAATTTACCGAAGAATTCAGAGAAGGGATGTTTTTGATACCAGTGCTTCATCCCAAGCTGGCTAAAGTAATCCTTTTCTATTCTGAATACATTACTTTCCGGATTTTCCAGAAATCCACCTACATTTATCCTTGAAAGATCGTAGCCGTCATTTATCCTTAAATCAAACTCCAGATAAGTATAATCCTGCACATCAAAACTAAATCCGTCCGAGTAATCCTTATCATTCAGAGTAGCCGAAAAGACAATTCTATCTTCCTCTACTTTAATTATATCATTTTCTTCTTCCCACTCTTTTAATTTATATTCAGTTATTTTCCCATCGGTTGAAATTCCGCCGTCGAATTTCGAATCCTTGCGGTCCACGCTCCACTCAACAAATATACTGCTGTCTTCTTCCCATACATAATAACCATAACTGGCGCCGGGAATATAAAAAATCCCCCTGCATCCCGCAAACATCAGTAAAATTAAAATTGCCAGAAAACTGGTTATAATTATTTTTAACCCTGAAATTTTTCTTACCATATTCTCCTAAATTTTATTATTATCTGATTCACCCGCCAGTAACTTTTTAGTATCCTTATAAATCAAATATATCATCCATAGCGATACCCCCGTAAAAATGCT
>DATBWS010000120.1:0-2571 GCA_036514675.1 Candidatus Hydromicrobium sp. | reverse complement strand
GAGGATCTGGATTCAGCTTCAACAATATTAAAAAAGATTACTTCAGTAAAGAAAGAGGTCGGGCCGGAAAAAGCACCTGTCATTAAAGAAGAAGAAAAAATCAAGACCGCAAAAGAAAGCAAAACCAAAAAGCCTTCCAGCACCAAAAAAGCCAAGCCAACCAAGAAAGTCAGTTCAGTTACCAAAACAAAACCTGCCGGAAAAGCAAAAACCGGAAAGAGCATTTCTAAGCCCAAAAAACCATCTGCCGGTAAGACAAAAAAACCTTAGGAAAAGATTTTTGTCTAGTCAAACTGATATTAGAAAAAAATATTTATCCGGCAGAATCCAAAACAGTAAATATCTAAAACTGATAGTAATTGAAATAATAATCTTTCTTGTTATAATTACTTAGTAAATAATATGAGAGATAAATACAAATCTAATATAAACTGGCATTAGGATAGACTTTCGAATATGCAATAAAAATATTATTTAATTAATAAATTTATAATTAAAAAATTGATAAATTTATATAAAATTATCTAGAAATGTTAGCAAAAAGACCAATTCCATTTCTTGACCTGGTACTGAGTATTTCAGAAGCTACCGATCTGGTAGATAGAGAACTGAACAGCCATAATAAAAGGGTTGCATTTACATCTCTGGGCATAGCAGACAACCTGGGCCTTTCCAATAACTTTAAATACAATCTGATTATAGCTGGCCTTCTACACGATATTGGCTCATTTTCTCTTAAGGAAAGGCGTGAAACTTTAATCTATGATTATCAGCCCAAACACAGCACCAACAATCATTCATATATAGGCTATACATTACTCAAAGATTTTTACCCTCTGACGGAAATAGCACCGATTATTAGATATCACCACCACTGCTGGAAAGATATCAAGAATCTGGAATTATCTGAAACAATAAAACTTTCTACACAGATAATCCAGATTGCTGACAGGCTTGATGTATTAATTGATAAAAATAAAGAGGTTCTGGGACAGGTTGATGATATTTGCCGGATAATAAAAAAAGACTCCAGGGTTAAATACAGGTCTGATATAGCAAAAGAAATAATAAATTCAAAAAATAAAGAATATTTCTGGTTAGATGCCGTAAGCCAGCCTGAAATATCCACATTTATGGATAAACTGGGTTATTTGCCTCTTGATTTTGAACTGGATAACATAGGCATATTTGCAAATATGTTCAGCCACATTGTTGACTTTAGAAGTCCATTTACCGCCACTCATTCAAGCGGAGTTACAGCTGTTGCTGAATTCCTGTCAAGAATTATGGGTTTTTCAGACAATGAAGTATTTACGATGAGAATAGCAGGTTATCTGCATGATCTTGGTAAGTTAGCAGTTCCAGTCGAAATTCTGGATAAATCAGCCAGTCTGGATACTGATGAATTCAGGATTGTCAGAAGTCATACTTATCACACCTACAGGATACTTGAAAATATAACAAATCTGGAAACTATAAATTCCTGGGCAGCATTCCATCACGAAACTTTGGATGGAAACGGTTATCCTTTTCATCTGAAAGAGGGTGAATTGAGCCTGGGTGCAAGAATTATGGCGATAGCGGATATTTTTACTGCAATAACCGAAGACAGGCCTTACAGAAAAGGTATGAACAAGAAAGACAGTTTTAATATTCTAAACGATATGGCTAAAAACAATAAAATCGATCCGCATATTGTCGCTGAAGCAAAAGAAAATTTTGATGAAATCAGTACAGCAAGAGAAAAGGCAGAACATATCACTTCAAGAGATTATCAAGAATACAGGGACATTTTTAAAGAATAGATTATCATCTCATTGAGTCAAAATACTACATTTAGTAGTGGTGCCCGAGGCCGGAATCGAACCGGCACGAGGCAAAACCTCAACGGATTTTAAGTCCGTTGCGTCTACCAATTCCGCCACTCGGGCAGGGGTTAAATTTGCTGATTCATATTATCAAAAATCAATAAGGGTGTAAATAATTCCGTCCAGAATATCTCTTTCGCTTACAAGAATTTCCCTTTTATCAAGCATTTTCAAAATTTCCAGAACTATTGCCGTGCCGCCAATGATTATATCCGCCCTTCCGGGGTCAAGACCCGCTACTTTTTTTCTTTCCTCAAGATCCAGCCCGCATAGATCCTTATGGATATCTTTGATTCTTTCAAGGTTCAGAATATGTCCGTGTATCTTTTCGCTATCGTATGCTTCCAGTTTCAAATCGATAGCTGCCAGAGTAGTTATTGTGCCGGCAACTCCAATTATAAGTAAAGATTTGTGCTGTTTAATCTTCTCAATAGTTTCATCAAGTTTATTTGCGATGTAGAGCCGCATCCGATTTAGATTATTTTTATACGGTTTGCCATAACCAATAAACTTTTCAGTCAGGCTGACAGATCCCAGATCTATACTCCTGACGAGTTCCAGGTTGCAGTTGCAATCACCCAATATGAACTCGGTGCTTCCGCCTCCGATATCCAGTACTAAAATTCCCGCACCGGTCTCTGCTTTGCAGGCCTGGTGGCTTAGATTGACATTTCTTACAGCACCGTAAAAACCCAACTTTGCT
>DATBWS010000119.1:0-9935 GCA_036514675.1 Candidatus Hydromicrobium sp. | reverse complement strand
CCTGCGTCCACCCAGATCCTTCAAAGGGACAGGCATGCACAGTTGATTTCAGCTCTGGCAATTTGCGGAGCTACTCTGGAAAAAATAGCTCTGGAGATAAGAAATTTGCAGAGAACAGATGTTAAGGAAGTTGAAGAACCTTTTAGCGAGGGACAGAAAGGGTCTTCCGCTATGCCCCATAAAAAAAATCCTATTATTTGTGAAAGAATATGCGGATTGGCGCGGGTTTTGAGATCAAACAATATAACCGCTATGGAGAATATTGCATTATGGCATGAAAGGGATATATCGCATTCTTCTGCAGAGAGAATAATAATTCCTGACAGTTTTATATTGCTTGATTATATGCTTGAAAAGGCAATATTTGTAATTGAGGGCTTGAATGTAATTGAATCAAATATGAAAAGAAATTTAATGAAATACGGAGGAATTATTTTTTCACAGAGGATACTGCTGGAACTTATAAAAAAAGGGATGAGCAGAGAAGATGCTTATATTCTTGTTCAGGAAGCGGCTCTTGAGGCCTGGAATAATGAGAGTAATTTTAAGGAAAATCTGTTGAAAGAGAAAAAAGTACTATCTTTTTTAAACAGGGATGAGTTAGAGGAATTATTTGACGTAAAGTATCATTTAAGATATGTGGATGAAATTATTGGTAGATTAGAAAATATTTAATAATAAAATTTATTCTGATTAAGAATTAAGTTTATTTTTTAGTTGCAGCAAAGATAAGGAAAATGAAAGAATGATACAGCGGTTTTACCGGCTTATCGAAAAGAATTTTGAATATTGCTATTACATTGAAACTCCAAAATCCTTTACCAAAATAGAATTAGAAATACTCAGGTGGCTGCTTGCGGAAACATTCGAAGCAGAAGATTTTGGAAAGAAAACGTTTCTGGATAACAGGGAACAGAATATAATTGAAGTTGGCCCCCGGCTGAATTTTGAAACCGCACTTTCCACAAATGCAGTGGCTATCTGCCGCGCCTGTGGATTAGAAAAGATTACCCGTATTGAACTCTCGAGACGATATACTCTGGTACCTGAAGCCGACCGGCCACAGTTTATAGACACGCACCATGACCGGATGACGGAATGTGTATATCCCAAGTCATTGGAGACATTTGAAACCGGGATTGTACCGGAGAAAGTGTACCCGGTACCCCTGATAGAAAATGGTATGGAAGAGCTTGAGAAATTTAACCGGAAAATAGGCCTGGGGATGGATGAGTGGGACGTCAGGTTCTACTATAATCTGTTTGTGAATACAATAGGAAGGAATCCCACCAGTGTGGAATGTTTTCAGCTGGGGCAGGCTAACAGTGAACATTCGCGGCACTGGTTTTTTAAGGGCAAACTTATAATTGATGGCAATGAAATTTCTGAAACCTTGCTAGACATAATAAAATCGCCGCTGATTAACAATCCCTCCAATAGCATAATAGCATTTAAGGATAACTCAAGCGGTATTAAAGGTTATAAGGTGTGGACTATCATACCAGAGCATCCTGGAGTCTGTTCTAGATTTTACAGACAGCAGTTTACCTATCATATTATATTTACTGCCGAGACCCATAATTTCCCGAGTGGTGTAGCGCCATTTCCGGGAGCTGAAACCGGAACCGGGGGAAGGATCAGGGATGTTCAGGCAACAGGAAGAGGAGGGCTGGTGATTTCCGGTACGGCAGGATACTGCACCGGAAATTTGAACATCCCAGGATATATGATTCCGGGAGAAGATGATAAATTTCCTTACCCATCGAATCTTGCTTCTCCCCTGAAGATTATGATCAGGGAAAGCGATGGTGCGTCGGATTATGGAAATAAATTTGGAGAACCTGTGATACAGGGATTTACCAGGACATTTGGCTTAAGGCTGCCTGGCGGCCAGCGGCGCGAATGGGTGAAGCCAATTATGTTTACCGGAGGTATCGGGCAAATTGACAGCCGCCACATAAAGAAAGAAATACCGGAAAAAGGTATGAAAATAGTGCAGGTTGGCGGTCCTGCTTACCGTATCGGTATGGGCGGCGGTTCCGCCTCCAGTATGGTTCAGGGAGAAAACAGAGAGGAGCTTGATTTTAATGCTGTTCAGCGTGGGAATGCTCAAATGGAACAGAAAATGAACCGGGTAATCAGGGCGTGCGTTGAGATGGGTGACAGGAATCCTATTTTAAGCATACATGACCAGGGGGCAGGCGGGCCATGCAATGTTCTGACCGAACTGGTAGAGCCGGCAGGGGGTAGAATTAAAATACGCAATATTCAGGTTGGAGATAAAACTATGTCAGTACTGGAGATATGGGGCGCTGAATATCAGGAACGTAATGCTTTTCTAATTAAAATGGAATGTTTAAAAGTATTTCAGGATATATGCGAGAGAGAAAAAGTCAACTGCGAGGTCCTGGGGGGAATTACCGGTGACGGACGGATCGTAGTTCATGACAGCCGGGATAATTCCACTCCTGTTGATCTTAACCTTGATGAAATCTTAAGCAACGTCCCTCAAAAAACTTTCAATCTGGAAAGCATATCTGAAGAATTGAAGCCGCTGCAATTGCCCGGAAATCTTTCGGTTGAAAAGATTCTTAAACTTATATTCAGGTTACCTTCGGTGGGATCCAAAGGATTTCTGGTAAGAAAAGTTGACCGTAGTGTAACCGGGCTTGTTGCGCGGCAGCAATGCTGCGGGCCGTTGCAGCTTCCTGTCTCGGATGTAGCAGTAGTAGCGCAAAGTCACTTCGGGTTTAGCGGTGTTGCCCTTTCTATTGGGGAGCAGCCGGTAAAAATTTTAGTTAATCCTGAGGCAGGGGCACGAATGGCGCTGGGAGAGGCACTTACTAATATGGTATGGGCTCTTATAAGCGATCTTGAACATATAAAGTGCTCTGTTAACTGGATGTGGGCTGCCAAACTTCCCGGCGGTGGTGCTACTCTCTATAAAGCAGCGGTTTCTCTTAGTAAATTAATGAAAGAAATTGGCATTGCTGCTGATGGTGGTAAAGACAGCCTCTCGATGGCGGCACAGGTAGGGGAAGAAATTGTAAAAGCTCCCGGACAGATGGTTATCTCTGCTTACGGTTCAATGCCGGACATCACCAGAGTAGTAACCCCGGATATCAAGCAGCCGGGTAAAAGCAAATTGATATTTATTGATCTTGCTCAGGGTAAAAAGCGTCTTGGAGGCTCGGCGCTGGCTCAAGTATTGGGACAAATAGGTGATGACTCGCCGGATGTGGAAAATTCTATTCTCCTGGTCAATACTTTCAAAGCAATTCAAAAAATGATAAAAGAAAATTTAATACTTGCCGGTCATGATAGAAGTGACGGAGGGCTCATAACTACTATGATTGAAATGGCACTGGCAGGAAACTGCGGAATGGAAGTCGAGCTGCCTCAAAAAGAAGAAATTATTTCGCAGCTGTTTTCCGAGGAGCTTGGCATGGTTCTGGAATACCTGCCGCAGCACGAAGCAGCAATTATTAATATTTTAGATAAATCCACCATTCCTTTTATGATTCTTGGAAACACCAGTAAAAAAAGACAGGTAATTATCTATCAGGGGGGTGAAACAAAATTGGACATCGATACTCCAACCCTTCTGACCTGGTGGGAATCTACAAGCGACCGGCTTGAACAGCATCAGATGAATATAGAGATGGCAGAGGGACAAGCGAAGACTCACGACAGGGCTGGTCCTTCTTATCACCTATCCTTCCGGCCGGAAAATACCCCTGTGGAGTTATTAAAGAGAGCGGAAAAACCAAAAGTAGCAATCATTCGTGAAGAGGGCAGCAATGGCGATAGGGAAATGACTTCTGCATTTTTCTCAGCCGGATTTGAACCCTGGGATGTCACTATGACTGATTTGCTTAAGTATGATATCACTCTTGAAAAATTTAGAGGAGTGGTATTTGTAGGAGGATTTTCTTATGCCGACGTTCTGGACAGCGCGAAAGGCTGGGCAGGCATTATCAGGTTCAGCCCGAAGTTACAAAAGATGTTCGACCTCTTCTACAGGCGGGAGGATACTTTCTCATTAGGTGTTTGTAATGGCTGCCAGCTTATGACTCTTCTTGGCTGGGTACCCTGGAAAGGAATTGCTGAGTCCAGACAACCCAGATTTATCCGCAATCCTTCCGGCCGGTTCGAGTCTCGCTGGGTAACTGTGAAAATATTAAAAAGTCCTTCTATTATGCTCAAAGGTATGGAAGATTCAATTCTGGGCATATGGGTTGCACACAGAGAGGGTTATTTATATTGCCCGGATCCCAAGATCCTGACAGAGGTATCTTATACCGGTCTTGCTCCCATACTTTTTGTAGATGACAGGGGAATGCCCACGGAAAAATATCCCTTTAATCCCAATAGTTCTCCATACGGATTTGCATCATTATGCTCGCCGGATGGCAGGCATCTGGTAATGATGCCTCATCCTGAAAGGGCATTCTTAATGTGGCAGTGGCCATGGATACCGGAAAACTGGAAATCCGGCTTGAAAGTTTCTCCATGGCTAAGGATGTTTCAAAATGCCAGGAAGTGGTGTGAAAAAAACAGTTAAATCTTCTCAAATCCTTTATTTATTTTAGTATTTTATTTGTTATAATAACCTTGTTTTGTTTAGTGATGTAAATCCGGTGTTTATAGAATGAGAAGTGTAGAATTAAAATAATTCTGATTGGAGCTAGAGAAAAGAAATAAATTTTATACATTAGTTAATGAAATGATAAATAAAATATCAGATAGAAAGATTAACGAAAAATGTGGAATATTTGGCATATATGCACCCGATAAAAAGGTATCAGAAATAATATTTTATGGACTTCAGGCACTTCAGCACAGAGGACAGGAAAGTGCCGGTATAGCTGTATCTGATGGAGAGAATATTTTAATTTTCAAGGATCTGGGCCTGGTATCCCAGGTATTTAACGAGCAAAATATTGCTCCTCTTCAGGGCCATATAGGAATTGGCCACACCCGCTATTCTACCAAGGGAATGAATATCTGGAGCAATTCGCAGCCTCTTTACCGGATGTTCAAAAATGAAAGTTTTGCCATAGTTCACAACGGGAATCTGATTAATGTTAATGAAATTAGAAGTGAACAGATAAAAAAAGGCATTAGATTTGAAACTACCACAGATACTGAAATTATAGCATCGCTTATAGAAAGCTCGGAGAAAGAAAATATCGAGGATGCAATTAAGGAAGCAACCAGCAGGGTAAAAGGTTCATATTCTCTGCTTATATTAACAAGAGATAAAATTTTCGGAATCAGGGATCCATATGGATTCAGGCCGCTGGTGCTGGGTAACCTTGATGGCAATTATGTAATAGCTTCAGAAACCTGCGCGCTGGATATAATTGACGCGGTGTCCGTAAGGGAAATTGATCCTGGTGAGATGGTGGTATTGGATGAAAACGGAATGAGATCGCAGATGGTGCTGCCGGTTGAAAGGATTTCAATGTGTGTATTCGAGCTTATCTATTTTGCAAGACCTGATAGTTATATACATAATAAAAATATGTTTGAAGTAAGGCATAGGATGGGGCAGGAGCTGGCAAAAGAATCTCCTGCCAATGCAGATATTGTTATTTCGGTGCCTGATTCAGGTACTCCTGCTGCTATCGGGTACTCTGCAGAATCAAAAATACCTTACGCAGAGGGTTTTATTAAAAACAGATATGTGGGAAGGACTTTTATTCAACCTGTTCAGGAGATAAGGGAAATTGGCGTAAGGCTAAAATTAAATCCGTTAAAAGAGGTTATAAAAGGCAAAAGGCTGGTTGTTGTGGATGATTCAATAGTGAGGGGAAATACATCCAAAAAAATTATAAAAATGTTATATTGTGCCGGCGCCAGGGAAGTACATATGAGGATTAGTTCACCCCCATTACTTCACCCCTGCTATTATGGTATAGATATGGCCACAGAAAAGGAGTTTATTGCCAATCATAAGACATTGGAAGATATAAGGAAGTCTCTAAATGTAGATAGCTTGAAATATTTGACCATAGAAGGTCTTATAAAAGCGGTAGGCGAATCAAAAGAAAAATTCTGTTTTGCCTGTTTCAACGGTGAATACCCGGTTCATATTCCTGAAAATATCGAATCTGACAAGTATTCCATAGATAAAGAGGAGAAAGTATCTTCTAATGCCTGAAAAAGATAAAGAGAAAGATAACCGGAAGTATTCATATAAATCATCCGGTGTAGATATAGACAAAGCTTCGAATGTACTTAATCAGCTTAAAAAAACAATAACATCAACCTTTTCCGGTAAAGTGTTGAGTGACCTCTCTTCATTTTCCGGCTTTTTTCAGCTTGATTTGAAGGAATATAAAAATCCTGTCCTTACCTCTTCCACCGATGGCGTAGGGACAAAAATACTACTCGCGAAAAAGTTGAATTATTACCGGCATATAGGACAGGATGCAGTAGCGATGTGCATAAATGATATAATATGCTGCGGGGCAACCCCCCTTTTTTTTTTGGATTACATAGCCTGCGGCAAGATAAATGAGGAAAAAATAAAAATCATAATCAAATCCATTTCCGAAAGCTGCAGTTATTGTAATACCGTCCTTATTGGAGGAGAGACTGCCGAGATGCCCGATATGTACAGGGAAGATGATATAGATGTTGCCGGCTTTGCGGTGGGGATTATAGAAAAATCAGCTATAATTAATTCGGGTCTGGTAAGTGAAGGAGATGTAATAGCAGGTATAACCTCTTCCGGGGTCCACAGTAACGGATTCTCACTGGTGAGGAAACTAATTGAAGATAAAAAATTGGACCTTAATAAAAAATATGATTGGACTGATGGTATTTCACTTGGGAATTTACTCCTCGTCCCTACAAAATTATATTTTAAAATAATAGATAAAATGATTAAAAATAAAGTTGGAATTCATGGGATTGCTCATATAACCGGCGGAGGATTTTATGAAAACATAAATAGAATAATCCCCGGAAGTATGGATGCTTTCATAGAGGAAAGGAGCTGGAGAGTTCCTGCTGTTTTTAAGTTTTTACAGGAGCTGGGTAATATTGATAGAGATGAAATGTTTCGGGTGTTCAATATGGGTATTGGAATGGTTGTGATTATTGCTCCCGGTGAGTTTGATAAAGTGAAAAGTATCGCCAGCGAGCTGGGAGAGGATATATATAATATAGGCAGTATTACCAGAGGAGACGGTAAGGTAATTATAAAGTAAAGTTAGGACTTTAGATGGGGAAAAGAATTGCTGTATTTGCATCTGGTTTTGGATCAAATCTTCAGGCTCTTATAGATTACAATAAAAATCATAGTCTAAAGGGAGAAATAGTTCTGGTTTTTTCCAATAATAAAGATGCCCATGCTCTGAATAGGGCAAAAAAAAACAAAATTAAATCGGTTTTTTTGGATCCTTCTGCATACGGCAAAAGGGAACAATATGATAAAAAAATTATCGAGCTTCTGGAAGAAGAAAAAATAGATCTTGTAGTTCTGGCCGGTTATATGCTTCTATTGAGTCAGGGATTTGTCCGTAAATTTAAAAATAGGATTATAAATATTCATCCCGCACTTCTGCCTTCATTTAAAGGTACCCATGGCATAAAAGATGCTTACGAGTATGGAGCAAAAGTAACCGGAGTTACGGTTCATTTTGTGGATGAGGGTCTGGACAGCGGACCAATAATACTTCAGCAGGCGGTGGATATAGATCAAGACGAAAGCGTAGAAGAGCTGGAGGAAAAAATACACCGGATAGAGCATAAGATTTATCCTCTGGCAGTAAAATATTTTTGCGAGGATAGATTGAAAATAGAGGGGAAAAAGGTAAAAATTTTAAATAAAAATGATATTGGATAGGGAAGAAAAATGAAAGTAAAGATAAGAAGGGCTCTGATCAGCGTTTCCAATAAGGAGGGTATCGTAGATTTTGCGAAAACTCTGGAGGAGGTAGGAGTAGAGATCATCTCAACAGGGGGAACTTACAGGAAACTAGAAGAGGCAGGGATAAGAGTAAAGAAAGTAGAAGAATTTACTGGTTTTCCCGAAATGTTGAACGGGAGGGTAAAAACCCTGCACCCATATGTACACGGAGGGATATTGGCCGACCGGAGCAATGAAAATCATATGAAAGAAGTTTCGAGTTCGGGGATAAAGTTAATAGACATGGTAGTGGTAAATCTATATCCATTTAAGGAAACTATATCCAGAGCAAATGTCACTATGGAAGAGGCTATTGAAAATATCGATATCGGCGGCCCTACAATGATTAGAAGCGCAGCTAAAAATTATAAAGGGGTAGCGGTAGTGGTCGATCCCGATGACTATAAAAAAATACAGGCTGAATTAAAAGAGAGCGGAGGATATATAAGCCCGGGTACTCTATTCAGATTAAGTGTCAAAGCTTTCCAGCATACCTGTGAATATGACAGTGTGATATTTAACTATCTAAAAGGCAGGACCGAAAGTTTTGGAGATTCGGATATATTTATAAGAGATTATCTGAATGTGGATTGCGGCAGCTCCGGTCAGGTAACCGGAAATAATTTCAGGGATGGCGATAGCAATTTTAAGGATAGACTTGGTTTGAACCTTAAAAAAATTCAGAACCTTAGATACGGTGAAAACCCACATCAGAAAGCTTCTTATTATAAATATGAAGGTACGGGCACAGATAATTTTGCAGGCGCAAGGCAGCTTCAGGGTAAAGAGCTATCCTATAATAATATTCTGGACGGTAATGCCGCATTCGGAATTGTCAGGGAATTTGCCATCCCCTGTGTTGCGGTAATAAAACACAATAATCCCTGCGGTGCGGCTGTGGCGCAGTCTGTCATAGAGGCTTATAAGAAAGCATACGAGTGTGATCCGGTTTCGGCTTTCGGCGGTGTTATTGCCTGTAATATGAGATGGACGGTAGATGCCGCCCGATTTATGCTGGATAAATATGTAGAAGTACTTATCGCTCTGGATTTTGATAAAGAAGCCCTTAAAGTCCTGATTGAAAAGCAGAACTTGAGAATCCTTAGGATGGATTTTAAATTAGACACTTATATAAACAGTTTAAATTCGGATGATTTTAAACTGGAAAAGGTGGATATTAAAAGCGTAGACGGCGGAATGCTGGTACAGGATCTGGATGAAGGCATAGACAGCAGAAAGGATATGAAAGTAGTTACAGATGTTGAGCCGGACCACGGCCAGTGGAACGATCTTTTATTTGGATGGCAGATAGTAAAGAGCGTTAAGTCCAATGCAATAGTACTGGCTGTTGGTGGCACTACCGTAGGCATAGGTGCCGGGCAGATGAGCAGAATCGATGCCGCAGAAATAGCCATTAAGAAATCAGGCGGAAGGTGTAACGGCTCCATTATGGCTTCAGATGCCTTTTTTCCTTTCGAAGATGTAGCCGAGCTCGCTGCTAAAAATGGAATTAAAGCAATAATTCAACCCGGTGGTTCCGTAAGAGACAGTGAAGTTATTGAAAGCTGCAATAAGAATAAAATTCCAATGATATTTACCGGGAAAAGACATTTCAGACACTAGTTAGATGAAATACCGGTACCGGTTTTTATTAATATAAAAAGGGTGCTTTATGGCAATTATTGAAACTAAAAATCTTACAAAATACTATGGAAAATCGAGAGGAATAATTGACGTAAATCTGGAAATTAAGGAGGGAGAAATATTTGGATTTATTGGCCCTAATGGTGCCGGTAAAACAACCACCATAAGAACTCTACTGGCGTTTATTCACCCTACCGGAGGGAATGCAAAAATATTTGGTATGGATTGTATGACCCAGTCTCCAGAAATAAAGGATTTTGTGGGTTACCTGCCAGCCGAAGTAAATTACTATGACGACATGAGAGTTAAGGATCTGCTGAATTATTCATCCAGGCTGTATCATAGAGATTGTGGGGAAAGAGTAAAAGAA
>DATBWS010000118.1:0-4069 GCA_036514675.1 Candidatus Hydromicrobium sp. | reverse complement strand
CTCCCAGCGATTCCTTAACTACCCGGGAAAGCAGTTCTTGATCGGTTACCACAACAAATCTCCAGGGCTGCCGGTTGGATGCTGAGGGTGACAGCCGGGCCGCTTCGATTATTTTTATAATCTTTTCCTTTTCCACCGGCCGGCTCATGAATTTTCTCACGCTACGTCTCTTTTCTATGACCTCAAATACCTCACTCATATTACCTCACTTTTTTTAGGGCTCAACCACTTTTCCCATGAATAGAATGCTGCCGGTTCTGTCATCGGCAATTACAAAGAAGAAAGGCCTGTTTACTATAAACTCTACTATCTCTTCAGGCGCAGCTGCTGATTCCATCATTTCCACCACAGTTGCTGCAGCTGCCTCGCTACCCTTCTCATTTACCTCAATTACTGCCTTATGCAGTACCCTTGATATCCAGGGGCCTTCACCAGGTCCACGGGAAGAAATACCACTAAAATCTGCTAGATGCGGATCAAATGCTATTCCCATACCCAGACTGATAAGCGCATCATTTAAGAGCTTTATGCCGTACTCCATCTTATACCTGGGCATAGTTAGAGAAACTTTTTTACCTGAAAATAACCCTTTTATTTCATTCCAGCTCTCTGCATCCAGAGACTCTATAACCGAATCAAGTTCTACCCCTTCATCCGGAAGAATTATATACATTGCCATTTTCTCCTGCCCGTAGGGAAGTTTTACAGCAGAGAAATTATCCCCGTCGTAGTAGCCGAAATTTCCCTCCTGACTCATCATGGGAACTTTCTTTGTAGTTCCGTCCAGAAGATAAAAATCATCGTCAACTGTCAGGCTTTCCTCAAAAGGATAGGTCCAGTTTCCCTTAAAATAAATGGCATTTATAAGGTACATAACCGCATCATCTGGTATTTCGGTAAGCATCTTCTCAATCTTTCCCTTGGTAGCTTCATCTATCCACCCATTTATGGTATCCACTGCTTCCGGAGCGGCAAAATCAATTTCATTGACTTCAGAGGAATAATATTTTTCGTTTCTTTCTATAAAATCCTCTTTGACGCTATAACCCAGCTTATACCAGATGGAATTTGCAATAGCCATTTCTATATCGCTGTCGGCGTTTTTAATACTTACCAGAAGATCGTGAAATCCGGAATTCAGCTCCTCCAGATCAAAACCGGTAAAACCCAGAGCATCTGCCATGGCCAGATTGGTATCGCCCACAGCGCCATTATAGGTCATGGCCAGAGCAAGAAGGATGGACAGAGGGGATATGAATATATTCTGATCCTTATCTTCCGAAGTAAGCTCTCTAAAGATATTGAATCCAAACCGGGTATTTGCATCCACAAGATTCTTATCCACGGAACCTGCAATTTCATCCGACTGCTCGGCGGAAACCTCCTCTTCCCCCTCAGCCTGTTCTCCGGAACACTGTGTAAATAAAGCAGCATTGGAAAGGAACATAATTGTAACCAGAATAGCTAAAATTGAAATAAGTTTACTTTTTTTCATACAAACTCCTTAGACTACGTTTATAAATCTGTAATATATATACGATGGATACCATAAATCAAACGGGGTAGAAAAAGAATTAATAAGCGCTCCCGTTTATTTCCAGTCTTAAATTAGTTTCTCCCGCCTTCATAAAAATCGAATCCTCTTTAACCTGAGCCGGTTCGAATTTTTCAAGAGAAATAGTTTTCGTCTGGGATGCGCTTCCATCGGAAAAAAGAGTGGTAAGTTTTAAAATCCCGCTAAAGCTGGAAGTACCGCTTATATTTTTAAATTCGACCTGTATATTTACGCCGTCTATAATTTCATATGAAAAAGATATGATCTCCCCGATTTTCTCATCGTCAACCTTTGTTTGCTCTTCAAGAGAATAAGTCTTATCAAAATTAACCGGTTCCCCCTGCTCTGCCTCCATGGTTAAAGCGGACTCTTCCGTGCTCTTCTCTTCCTGTGCCTCTTCTTCCACCGCTGCCGGCGCTGCTTCTCCGGTTGCATCTTCAGTCAACAAAGTAACATCCCTTAAAGGACGGTACTGTTTAAGGTACCATACCCCAAAAATCGACATTACAGACACTACAACCACTACCATAGCGGCAATTGACAGGCTTCTCAACCAGCTTACCCTTATTGCCTTCGGCTTATAGGAGTACTCTTTACTGACCACAATCTCGTCTCCGATTTCAAACACTCCTGCCGGAATATTCTGCTTTAAAAACTGCCCGTCTCCCGTCATCACGATACAGTAGTCCTTATATATTTCCATTATCACAGCTTTCATTTTCCACCACCCCTGCGGATATCCACATAGCTAAGGTTGCCAACCATAGCTAGAACCATAGCTATTATATATATTCGTCCCCGCTCCAGTTTTTTCCGGTGTAACGGCATAATCTCTTCGATTTCTTTTATGGGAAGCCTCTTTGTTGTCATGAAGTTCTTTAAAATAAAGCCATTTCTAACAATTTCTCTTGCCACTTCTTTGTACTGTTCCCTCAAGTTCTCCTGCCTGGGGGATATCTCCGCCAGTTCCTCAAGGCTTATTCCCCATTTACGCAACTCTGCCCTGTATTCCATTATCTCCAGTATCCTTTTTTCGTTTTCATCATCAATCCTGTACTGCTCCATAGAACTCGAGTCAATAATATTAGCAGTTGAACTGTCATCGTCATCCAGGCTTAAATTCTTTTCTTTACCCTGTTTCCGGTAATAATCAATAAGGCGCATGTTTATTACGAGCCTTGCAAAACTTAAAAACTTTCCCCTGTTTTTATCATAGGAATCCATTGCTTCCTTAAAAGCAGCCAGCCCCACCGAAAGTTCCTCATCCACTCCGTATTCCAGGAATTTTCCCGCTCTTTTCTGGGCCACACCGGCAATAAAGGGCTTGAATTCAGAAATAAGCCATCCTGCTTTATCATTATCATTTTTTACTTCTATTACCCTGTCTTCAAGTGACTGCCTGTAAAATACCAAATCATTCTCTCCTATACCTTCAAGCATACCTTCGAATATTACTTCTTGATATTATAAAATAAGTTCGGCTTTTTATAAATCCTCTCAATTGATATAATTAAACTGTAATTTCTTAAAGAAAGGAGGACTTGTATGGACGTAAAGCTTCTCATAACCTACGACCCGGCTCACATCGAAAGCAGCATGGAAAGAGTTGTACATCTATTTAAGGAAATAAAGGCAAAACCAAAGTTTTTAAAATCAAAATACCACGGTATTTTCCTTCTGGATGTTTCAAAGCCAAAAGAAGTAGTAAAAAAATTAAGAGCGATATCCAAAAAGGATAGGGACCTATTCGGAAAGACTTACCGCTACATTCCCATAGATAAATGGGTAAAATCATCCGTATCCGATATGCAGAAAGCAATAAAGTCACTGGTACCCAAAATCAAGAAAGACGAAAAGTGGATGATGGATATCGAAAAAAGATACTATGACAAGCTGGATTTCAAGGAACTCATAGTAAAACTCACCGATGTGGTGGACCGGGAAAAAATCGATTTAAAGAAACCTCAAAAGATAATAAAGGTTGAAATTGTGGGAAAAGATGCAGGAATAGCACTGCTTGAACCGGACGAAATGCTGCTGGTATCCTGACTTAAAAAAATTTTCTATAGCCACAATATTTCAACCAGATGATTCAATTTAGAAAAATCATTATCTCCGGTAACAAGCACGGAACTTTTCAAAACAGCAAGTGCCGCAGCAAAAGCATCTGCATATGAAACCGGGTAATTTGCCTTAAGATGTGCAGCCTTCAGGGTTATATCCATATCAGCATAAACTACTTCAACAGGCATCTCTTTTATTCTGGACAAAGCAAGCTGGGCGCTATTTATGCCCAGTTCCCTTTCAATGATGTATATTATTTCTCCCAGATTTATATTCAATAGATACAGCAGTAGTTTATTTTTAACTGCATCCAGCAATAATTCCCTGACAATTTCCACTCCCTTCTCATTATTAAAAAAGGCCAGCAAAGCATAACTATCCAAAACATAACTTAAATTTTCTCTACCCGGAAGGTAAGGATTATTTTTCTCGCTCAATTTCTTCTTTCCT
>DATBWS010000117.1:0-7362 GCA_036514675.1 Candidatus Hydromicrobium sp. | reverse complement strand
CTTCTTCGATTGCTGTATCTCCGCCTCCTGCCACGGCAACCTCTTTATCCTTATATAAGACCCCGTCACAGGTTCCGCAAAAAGAAATACCCCTGCCAATAAATTCGTTTTCCCCCTCAACATTCAACCTATCCGGACTGGCTCCCGTAGCCATTATTATTGCATTTGTCCATATTAGCTTCTCATCACCCAGGCACTTAAAATTATATGACTTACCCTTTTCCCCTCTACTGGCCACCTCAATAGAGTTTACGGCAAAATAATCCTCTACTTTGATATCAAATCTTCTGCAATGTTCCACAAAATTTTGAGCAAGCTCAAAACCGGCTATATTTTCCTTTAAGCCCGGATAGTTTTCAATAAAATCAGTATTTATTATCTGCCCACCTGCCATTTTTTTTTCCACAATTTCAAAATCAAGCCCTGCCCTTCTGGCATACAATGCGGCGCTCAGCCCGCCCGGGCCTGCACCAATAATCACTAGACCAGTTTTTACTTCCTGCATATCAGTTAAACTCCTGCACTTTAAAACTTTTTACCTAGATATAAATAGACATAAAGAACATATAATATATCTACTATTATAAATAATTAGAATTTAAAATAAATGAGTAATTGATTGTATATCAAAAATATTATGATTGTGAGAGACTTAAGACAATTAAATGCACTACGATAACTTTCTTCAGAAACATCTATCTTATCAATAAAATTCGATTTGGCAGACCATACTTTCGAACTTATTTCTTAATCTTAGTATTTTCTTGCAGCTTCCTTTATTCTTTTCTCGAGTTCTTCTTCTGATTTTACACCTGAAATGTCCAGGTCCAAATCCATTAAAAGCCTGATTGCACTTCTGACAATCATAGTGTTTGCTATTTTATGGCCTCCGGATTTTTTACATTCAATACCAAGATTTTCCAGATATGAAACCATACCCGAAGGCATAGTTATAGGGACTCTAAAATAATCCTGCTTTCTTTCTACCATTTCTTACCTCTTGCCATAATTGTATTGTATTTTTATGTATATGAGTATATCCATGAAAAACCAAATTGTCAAATAGCTGCCTGGGTTGTTTTAAAATCAGTTGACCAGACCTGGGCAGTTTATTAGAGGATAATTCCAGAATTCTTAGTCCTTTGTAGCCTTTCGTATAAAGTTAGTGATTTTTTAGCTGTTTCACATTAAAATAATATTATATTTTATACCTGGAGAATTTAAACTTAAAAATCAATATTTTAAATAACACACCTGATATAAGATTTATTGGTCTATACAGTAATAATAGTTAAAGCAGTAAAAATTTAATTAAAAAAAGATTACAATTAGAATGGAAATGAAAAAAATAAAGAAAAAAGAAGATGTTATAAAAATCTCGGTAATTGGGGGCAGCCAGGTAGACAATGAAATATACAATCTTGCCTATGAAGTCGGAAGAGAAATAGCCAGAAATGGCGCAGTGCTTGTTTGCGGAGGTCTATCCGGAATAATGGAAGCTTCCTGTAAGGGAGCTAAAGAAGAAGGAGGACTTACAGTGGGCATACTTCCTACTTCAAACGAAAATGATGCAAACAAATATGTTGATATAAAAATCCCTACCGGAATGGGCTACGCCAGAAATGTACCGGTAATACTTTCATCACATGCTGTAATTGCTGTTGATGGCAGTTACGGCACCCTTTCTGAAATTGGTTATGCATTGACATATTGCAAGCCTATTATTGGTCTGAAAACCTGGGAAGTAAAACCATATTACAGTGAAAACACGCCATTTATAATAAGTGCAAAAACTGCAAAAGAGGCTGTAAAATTAGCTATAAAAGAAGCCAGGGATTATATCAGGAAAAACCGCAAAGATTGATTATAAATTACTAATTCAAGCTGATGCCTACCTGGATTTAATAATTAAGAAAACGCTTTAACAAAATTTATCTGCAGGTTAGACAGAGATGATTTTAAGTTTTCCTTCTCCCCGGCGCTTACTTCATCCATTAGGACCTTAAGCAGTGCATCAAAGCCATCTATGGCAAGCTTCGCCTGCTGTTTATCCTTATATTTATCATTTACTCCAACAGGAAGTCCCATTTTTTTATAGGCGAGACTGGAAAGAGACATCATCATCTGCATTATGATATCTCTGGTAGTTAATTTATCAATTTCTTCCTGGAGTTTTTTTATCATTTCTTCTTCGCTCTCTTTGGTCTCCTCTCCCTTTCCGCCCAGGCTTTCTTTCATAAATTCATCTTTTGATTCTTTATCTTCTCCATCTCCTCTGGTAATTTTTTTCTTCTTCTTTTTCTCTTCCTTTACCATATATAATCACCTTCCTTCGCTCCGGTTTTTATTCTGATTCATATTTAATCAGTGAAAATACATTATAATCCTTTAAAACCTTCCTTGGATTCAAAAACTCCAGCTCTATTAAAAAACAGAACCCGACAACTTTTCCTCCCATTTTTTCAACAAGTTCAGCTTTAGCTTTAGCAGTACCGCCGGTCGCCACGAGATCATCTACAATCAGAACTTTATCACCCTTTTTTATAGCATCTATATGTATTTGTAAAATACTTTTCCCATACTCCAGATCATATGAAGCCTCGCATGTTTTATAGGGAAGCTTTCCCGGTTTTCTAACCGGAATAAAACCCACACCAAGCTTATAGGCAACTGCGGCTCCGAATATAAAACCCCTCGCTTCAGCACCCAGTATTGCGTCTATTTTTTTCCCCTGCCAGTATTCAACCATTTTGTCCACCGAATACCTGAATGCCTCCCCATCCTTCAGGAGGGTGGTAATATCTCTAAACACTATTCCTTTTTTTGGAAAATCAGGAATACTTCTTATTTTTTGTTTTAAATCCAATTATCATCCTTTCTATAATTATTCATCCATCATAAAAATATTCTATAATATATAACCGCATAATAAAATTATGTATTCTTAAAAACTTTGATTCCATCTATAAGTGAGCTTATCAGATAATCAATATCCATTTTTTCAAAACCCAGTTGTGATAAAATTTCGGATATCGAATACTTCTGTCCGTAGCTCCAGAGTTCTTTAAGGAAAAGACCTGCTTCCCTCTTTTTATACCATTTATAACCGAATTTTCTATACATATATTCTTTAAGTTGCGACTGAAAGATCCATGCCCTTATATAGTTGGTGCAATAAAAACCATTATCCACATCCCTTAGATAATTTTCTCCCGTGTATTCCATTAAATTTACAGCGGACAGAATTTCTTTATAAATAGAATCCTTTCCATTTAGAGGTGCGCCGTCATGAAGAATCAACTCATATTTAAGCTTGCCGGCATATCTTCTGCAAAACCAGAGTTTTACAAGGTTTGAGAAATATACAAATTCCCCTGCCCGTTCATTGCTCATTTTTAGAAAATCAATCAACCACTCCCGGTTTTGCATAAGCTGTTCCATACAAAAAGCATACCCTTCGGTTACCGCATTATCGCCCAGATATCTGTATTCAAAATCAAGTTTTGAACCGGTATTCCCAAAATGCAGCGAGTGGCCTCCTTCGTGGAGCAGTGCCTCATAATCATCCTGGCCCCCGCCGGGCATAACTACCAGGTATATCTCTGATGGTACATTAGGAACACTGCAAAATGCTCTGGGAGATTTATTTTCTCTTTCTTCTACATCCAGGTGAATATTATTATATTTATAGATATCTACTCCCATCTCAGATAAAGTATCCTTAAATATTGGAATAAGACTATCTTTTTTAAAGAACTTATCGTATTTTTTTGCCCTTTTTATAAATGCAAAATCGCTTTTCCTGGAATCTGCAGGCAGTATATTCATTTCCCTTTTTAATAAACTCGTGAAATGTTTTTCATATAAATCCTGAGTTTCACTTAAGAGTCTTTCCATTTCAACCTGCAAATTGAAAAAGTCTTCTTCTTTCAAATATGAAAAAAGTTCACTGTAGCTTGCAAATCCTAAATCTACCGCCTGTCTGTGAAGACTACCCCAGTATTTATATAGAGTATCATTAAAAGATTCTGCCACTACCCTGTTTCTTTTATCTTCGATCTCATCTCTTTTAATCTTATCGGACTCATTTACGAGCAAAATCTCAGAATATCTGAACGGCACTTTTCTACCTTCTATGACAATCTTTGCCTGCGCCTCATCTTCTGCAATCCTGTCAATTAAGTCTTTGGCCTGCCTCTCGATACAACCTTCGGTACAGAATTTTAAAAGGTATGCTGCTTTCTTCTTTTCTTCACCGGTACTTTTATCTTTTATATTTTTAATATAATCGATGTTTTTCCTATTAAATAGATACTCATATTGGTCATAAATATCACTTATATTAAGATTATCCTTCTGTCCCGAAAAATGAAGGTAATATTCTTTTTCCATTTTATAGAGAAACGATTCTGCATCTTTTCTGTATTTTATAATATCCATATTTTCATCTACTGTTAACCTTTAAATAATAAAATATCCTATTCGGTATTTATTTATAAAACCTGAGCGAAAGTAAAAAATCAGATCAAAAATTATCCAACTCCGGATTAATCAGAATAAGCCGCTCTGCTTCTCACCTTCTTCATGTATATCTTCGTTTTCTCTTTTCTCTTTTTTATCTGCCGTTTCCCCTGTATCTTGGTTATTTTCATTACCGGGCTGCTCAAGTTTTTTTAAAAAAACTGATCTATCAAAGTTTTTAAGATAATCTGACCAGTCACTTCCGCTTTTATTTTCTTCCAATATAATATTATATCCGCCAATATCGGCATCCATATGATCCACATGATAGACTATAAAAGCCTCCAGTATCTTAGGTCTTTTTGGAGAACCAAATTCCTTGTGGCCGTGATGGCTCAACATAATATGAAGAAGTCTATCTCTCAAATCCCCGGGAAAGCCATCTATCTCTTTTATCTTTTCCAGAACCCATCCGTATCCGATGGTTATATGACCCAGAAGTTTTCCCTCATCAGTCACCTCGGTGGATATTACTGTCCTGTATTCCCTGATTTTACCAATATCATGAAGGATCGCTCCACTGATTAACAGATCATAATTTAAATTACGATAGACCCTGTAAATAGCGTCACAAATTTCTGTAACCGCCAGCGTATGCTCAAGCAGTCCTCCTTTAAAGGCGTGATGATACCGGACTGCTGCAGCCGCATTTTTGAAATCTTTTACGAACTTTTGGTCTTCAAAATATAAATCAAGCAGTTTCTTCAAATGGGGATTTTTAATCCTGGCAGCATATTTTTTAATACCCTCAAACATTTCATCGATATTTTTCCTGGAGGTCTTTATGTAATCCGAATAATTTATATTTTCTTTATTTTCGATCTTTTTTATAGAACCAATAACAAGTTGTTTACCACCTTTATATTCTTTTACATCCCCTTCAACCAAAACAAAATCTCCTTCAGCAAAATCTCCTGCGCTGCAATAAACTTCCGTCCATAATACACCTTCGATACTTCCTTCCCTATCCTGAAGAGTAACCGCACAATAAGCTTTACCATCTTTCTTTTTCCTGATCTGTTTATTTGCCATTATAAATATAGAGTCCGCTTTTACACCGACTTCAAGATCCGATATAAATTGTTTCTTACTGATTTCCATTCTTGTTATATCTTCAAATTTATAATAAATTCACCGGGTATCCCGGTTGTTATTTTTTAATATTCCATTTTTTAAAATAATCCAGAATCTTATGGTCAGTCATATCATAATGAATAGGAGTAACGGATATATAATTATTTTTTACCGCACCATAATCATAATTCTCGTCTTTTATATCTCCTATGAATTCGCCATCCATCCAGTAGTAATCCCTTCCCCTGGGATCGACTCTCTTTATAAAGTTATCATTAAATTTAGCATCGCTTTGTTTGGTTATTTTCACACCCTTTATTTCTTTTTTACGAACATCAGGTATATTAATATTAAGCAGTGTTCCTCTGGGAAGCCCACCGCTCTCTATTACCCGGCTGGCAATTTTTTTTATAAAATTAGCTGCATAACTGTAATCAGGATCAACCAGATTATCTATTGAAACAGCTATGGAAGCTACATTGTAGGTCGTTCCTTCAGTTGCAGCTGAAACTGTACCGGAGTAGATAATATTTTCTCCCAAATTTGCTCCCCTGTTAATACCGGATATAAGCAAATCAGGGAGATTATCTAAAATTGACTTGATAGCTATTTTTACGCAATCAGCAGGAGTCCCGTCCACTGCATATCCGAAGAATTTTCCTTCCCTGTATTCTTTTCTTACAGAAATTGGATGGAATACAGTAATGGCATGCCCAACGGCACTCCTTTCTTTATCCGGTGCCACAATTCTTATGTCATAACTTTTATCTTCTACCAATGCTTTATAAAGAGTATAAAGTCCTTCCGAATCTATTCCGTCATCATTGGTCAGTAAAATTATTTTTTTATCCATATTTTCAATTTATTCTGTAAATTGATTATGAAATTTTACAATATTCTATAATTAAATAATCTATAATTCCAGAACTGTAATGTGATTCCTGCAGTAAATCTACGAAATAACACTTTATATAAAAAACATATTAAGAGAAGCAGTACAGTATCAAAGCTCAAATAGAGACCCGCCGTCCGAAAATTCAGGTAATACAAGCTAATACAACTTAAATAATACTATAAAAATAAAGCGCTGCGATAGTTCCGTGTACAGTTGCCAACACAGCTGTGGTTATGGCAAAATTCTGATGGAGTTTGAAAAAAACCTTTTTCCTTTTTATCCTTTTCATTTTGGCTATTATTATAAATATAACAGTGACCATCAGCAATGTATAAGTAGTTAATCCCAGAGCTATAATTAAATTAATCATTATTATCCTTTCGAAAGAATGATTAAAAAAACAAAAAAAGCTATGTTCATAAATAATTATATACCAAAAAGCGGCTGTTTTTTATTTTTTTATCGATTTTTTTACAATAGATTCTTTACTGCCTTTACAATATCAGCTTTTTGGGGAATGGAAGCCTGCTCCAGGGTGGAATTGTAAGGGACGGGAGTATCCAGTCCCGCCACTATCTTTACCGGAGCTTTAAGATATTCAAACGCCTTCTCTGTTACTTGAGCACTGATATCGGAAGCAACCGAACCTCTCCTGCACGCCTCACTTACTATTACCAGCCTGCCCGTCTTTTTTACTGAATTCATTATGGCATCAATATCCAAAGGTACCAGTGTTCTCGGATCAACAACTTCACAGTCTATGCCATCTCTTTTAAGCTCTTCTGCAGCTTCAAGTGACTTCAAGACCATATTCGAATAGGCAAAAACGGTAATATCTTTACCTGCTCTTTTAATATCGGCTTCTCCAAATG
>DATBWS010000116.1:0-4272 GCA_036514675.1 Candidatus Hydromicrobium sp. | reverse complement strand
ATGACCGAGGATAATATTTCTGAAGAAAAAGAGTACACTATTGAATCAATAAACCCTTCAGAGCAGAAAGTGGTAACTATATCAGGATTCGCTGCTTATCCTGGCAGAAAATGTGAACTGGAAATAACTGCCGGCCCAGTGCCCTACGAAGTGCTTACAACCAATAATACTGTTACTTACAGTTTTATGATGGAAAATTAGTGCAAGAAATGATCGCTATCCATTTGCACCCTTATAATGTCTAATATTTTTATAATGAAAATTTAAGTAAAAAGGTTTTCCATATTGTATTTATCGGTTATAATGTTATATCTAAATTTAAAATTAGAATAATTTGCTTATGGTTTGTTTATGGAGGATAAAAAGCATAAATCTTTTACTTTACTTATTTTATCGGATGCTAAATCAAGAATAAGGAAAGTAAAGATTACCCATGATCTGTTAAGATTATTGTTTGTTGTATTAATAATAATAGTAGCATCTGCTGTAATCCTGGTTTCAGATCTGTTTCTTACCCGCCAGAAATTATATGAAAAAATAGCCGAATTGGAGAGAGTTGAATATAAGGTCAATTATAAAGAAGTAGAACTGGCAAACCTTGAAAGAAAGACCAAAGAAATAGAAACAAAAACAAAAATTCTGGAAAGTTATCTGGAAGAAGTAGAAAATCTCGACCGTATGGTCAGAGATATAACCGGAAAAGGCGGGTACGCTGAAGAAGTGGCAGTTTATGTAGCAGATCTGAGTTCTGATATCGAACTTGAAGAAGACCCTAATGAAATTTATTACTATATTAACGATCAGGAACAGGGACTGGATGATATAGACGCTATACTGGATGATCTCCTTGCTAAGGCTCCTGAACTATCCGAGATACTATCCCGGGATAAGCAGAATATGGAAGACCACATATACTTGATGGAGCACACCCCAAGCATTTGGCCTACCTGGGGAATGACAACCTCAACCTTCGGAGAAAGAAGATGGGGTTATGTACATAAAGGACTGGATATTGCTAATAATATCGGCATTAATATCCATGCAACTGCCAGCGGGGTAGTAATTTATTCAGGATGGCAGGGGAGCTACGGCAGGAAGGTTATGATTTATCACGGATTCGGGTACACTACGGTTTATGCTCATCTCGATAGAATTAATGTTAATGTTGGAGATGAAGTAACCAAGGATGATGTAATAGGGACAATGGGGAACAGCGGGAGAACCACAGGACCACATCTGCATTATGAAGTTTTGGTAGATGGCATTCCCGAAAATCCGGTAGATTTTCTTCCATAAAAAATAATCCTGATTTACAAAGCTTGTTTTGTTTTATATTATTTTCAATCAATAAAATATATGTTTAATATTTTTTACTATCACTGGTTATTGAATATATTAATATAATATGAGCGCAAAAAAGAAAATAGCATATCTAGGTCCACCGGGAACATTTACTGAAGAAGCTCTGGATAAATTTGTTAAAGACATAAGCCAGATAGAAAAGGTACCCTATCCTACGGTAGTAGAAGTAATAAAAAGTGTGGACAGGGGAGAAACCGATGAGGGATTGGTCCCTATGGAGAATTCTATTGAAGGTTCGGTAAATATTACTCAGGATATTCTTACTTTCGAGAGTGAGGCAAAGATAATAGGAGAAATAACCATTCCGGTTAAACATAGTCTTATTGGCAAGAAAAAAATCAGGCTTGATAGGATAAAAAAAGTAATATCCCATCCTCATGCAACTGCCCAGTGCAGAAAGTTTTTATCAACAAACTTAAAGGGTGCTGAAATAATAGCTGCTAATAGCACTGCTGAAGCAGTTAAAATCCTGAAAAAAGAAAATAATGGTATAGCTGCCATAGGAACCAAAATTGCTGCAGAAATTTATAACCTGGAGATAATAGAAAGTGACATTGAAGATAATAAAGATAACAAGACCAGGTTTGTTTTCATCGGAAACAGGGTACAGCCGAAGACAGGTGAGGATAAGACTTCAATAGTATGTTTTCTCAAGGAGGATAGGCCCGGAAGTTTATATAATATACTCAAGGAATTTACCCGGAGAAACATCAATCTGACCCGGCTGGAATCCAGACCGGCTAAAAAAGATCTTGGAGATTATGTATTTATGATAGATCTGGATGGCCATTTACATGATAAAAATATTTTTGAAGCAATTGAAGCCCTGAGAAAAAGTGTATATCTGGTAAAAATTTTAGGTTCCTATCCGAAGTGGATTGAAAGTAATATGAAATAATAGTTGTGGAGAAGGTTGATGATTGATTTAGAGTCGTTTAGAAAAAATCCCCAAATTTTTAAATCTGAAATAAAGAAGAGAGGTTTGAAAATTGATACCTCTGCCGGTCTTGAACTGGATAGGAAAAAAAGAGATCTTACTTTAAAAATCGACCGGTTGAGGTTCGAGAAAAATCTGGCTTCAAAAACAATTCCGAAACTTAAGGGTGAAGAAAAGAATAAAGAGATTAACCGGATGAAAAAGATAAATGAGGATTTGAAGAAGATGGAAATCGAACTGACGGATGTTGAAGATAAATTTTTGATACACTTTTCAACATATCCCAACCTGTCACACAGTACCACACCTATCGGAAAAGACGAGAGCGGAAATGTAGTCGAGTCTTATTATGGCAAAAAACCGGAATTTGATTTTAGACCTAAAAGCCATGTTGATCTCGGGGTGAACCTGGATATACTTGATGAAAAAAGAGCGGCAAAAATTTCCGGTTCAAGATTTGTTTTTTTGAAGAATGAGGCAGTTCTGCTGGAATTTGCATTGGTCCAGTATGTTTTGAGTATATTAACTAGCAAGGGCTTTACACCGCTTATGCCGCCATTGCTGGTAAAAGAGACAGCAATGTACGGTACAGGATTTTTCCCTGTAGAAAAAACTCAGTATTATAAAACTGAGCTTGATGATTTATTCTTGATTGGAACTTCGGAAGTTCCCCTTTGTGCTTATCATAGTAATGAATTCCTGGATGCAGGTATTCTTCCTTTAAAATATACTGCTTTTTCCACCTGTTTCAGAAGGGAAGCGGGGACTTATGGTAAAGATCTG
The DNA here is from genome assembly GCA_036514675.1 of Candidatus Hydromicrobium sp. GTDB lineage: Bacteria > Actinomycetota > Humimicrobiia > Humimicrobiales > Humimicrobiaceae > Hydromicrobium. The sequence continues at coordinate 1,190 of DATBWS010000116.1, read as the reverse complement.
AGAGGATTATTCAGGGTTCACCAATTTGATAAGGTTGAGATGTTTATCTTTGCTCATCCTGAGAAATCCTGGGAAGAATATGAAGGATTAAGAGAAATACTTGAAGGAATTGTGCGGGGACTGGGGCTGCATTACAGGATTGTAAATATGTGTACCGGTGATATAGGAGCTCCCAACGCTAAAAAATATGATCTGGAAGCTTGGCTTCCTGGTCAGGGTAAATACAGGGAATTGGCTTCCTGCAGCCATGATACTGATTTCCAGGCAAGGAGGCTGAATATAAAGTATAGGGATGGCAAGAAGAAAGAGCTGGTTCATACTATGAACAGCACTGCCTGTGCGGTAGGAAGGACCTTGATAGCAATTTATGAAAATTATCAGGATAATGACGGGAATATAGGAATTCCTGAAGCGCTGCTGCCCTACATGGGAGGAATAAAAATAATTTCCAGGAAAAAACAGGATAAGTAGTTTAGAACTGCTCTCAATCTTAGACAGATGTCAATAATTAAGTTAAGTTTTGAATATCACAACTTTTTTGAGCTTATATGCTGCAGCAATCAGTGGACTTTAAAATGACATTTATAAATAGGGGTTTTATGCTATAATTTGTCTTTGCCTGGAGAGGTGGCAGAGTCTGGTTGAATGCGGCGGTCTTGAAAACCGTTGAAGGTTTATACCTTCCGGGGGTTCAAATCCCTCCCTCTCCGCCATAAAGCTACAGACGCCTGCATAGTTCAGTAAAGTTAACCTCTGTAAAATATGCCACAAGCGCATATTTTACGGGATTGAATTCTTTTCTAATATTTCCAGAAAAATCTTGGCTACTTTAGGGTCGAACTGAGTCCCACAGCATCTTTTTATCTCTTTTATTATTTCCTTTTTTGCCATCTTTTTTCTGTATGGTCTGTCTGTGGTCATAGCCTCATAAGAATTGATAAGTAGTGATATTCTTGAAAGTATCGGAATCTCTTTACCCTTTACTCCTCTTGGATACCCCTCACCATTGTACCATTCATGGTGAGAGAGTATAGCTTCTGCTATAGGCCTAAGTACCGCTGATGATTCTGCGATACGGTATCCTATCTCGGGAAGCTTTTTTATTATCTTCCATTCCTCTTTGGAAAGCCTTCCCGGCTTTGACATTATTTCATCTGCCAGCGCTAATTTTCCTATATTGTGCAAGTCCA
>DATBWS010000115.1:0-2728 GCA_036514675.1 Candidatus Hydromicrobium sp. | reverse complement strand
ACTATTACTTTTCTTCCAACCCTCAGTGATTCCTTAAGTACAAACTCTATCTTTTTGGTTTCCTGCATACTCTGATTTAAAATAACATAATCAAAAGAATTATCAGGATATTCTCCCAGTCCGCCCTCTATATCTCCGTGGAATACACTTAATCCTTTTTCCACACATTCATAAATAGATTTTTCTCTTAATTCTATGCCCTGAGCCTTTACTTTTTTCTCCTCAACCAGAAGATTTAAAAGTTCCCCGCTGCCGCACCCAAGGTCCAGAACACTTGAACCGGCTTCTATAATCTTAAATATAACACGGTGATCCAGTCTTATAATTCCATTATTTATTTCTTGCATAATCATATACCCTGTTTAAAAAATGTCTGATCAAACGAGTTTCTTCCGCAAACTCCAGAAGAAACGCATCATGGCCATAGTTAGAATTTATTTCACAATAAGTAACATCCAGGTGTCCGGTTTTAAGTAATTTAACAATCTCTCTGGATTGATGTGGAGGATACAGCCAGTCGGATTTAAAAGCGATGACCAGAAATTTGACATCGATTTCTTTATCTTCTGGTATAAGTTTATCCCCGGACGACAGGTCAAAATAGTCTATCGCTTTGGTGATATAAAGATAAGAGTTGGCATCGAATCTCTTAACAAAACTGTCCCCCTTATAATGTAAATAACCTTCAACTTCAAATTCAGGTATAAATGAAAAATTATAATTGCCATTTTTCAGCTTCCTTGAAAATTTTTTTTCCATAGACTCATCGCTCATATAAGTTATATGCCCGATCATCCGTGCCAGAGCTAACCCTCTTTTCGGCTGACTGTGGCCATAATAATTACCACCCCGCCAGGCAGGATCAGACATTACCGCCTGCCTTCCCACTTCATTAAACGCAATCTGCTGCGGAGAATGTTTTAATGCCGTAGCTATGGGTATAGCAGATAGAATCCTCTCCGGGTAAGAAGCGACCCACTGCAGAACCTGCATTCCTCCTATAGAACCTCCCACAACACACAGCAGTCTGTCTATTCCCAGATAATCAATTAAATACCTTTGCGCATTGACCATATCCGAGATTGTAATAATCGGAAAATCAAGGCCGTAAGGTTTCCCCATCTTTTCATTCAATGAAGATGGGCCCGTACTTCCTTTACATCCTCCAATAATATTCGAACATATAATAAAATACTTTTCGGTATCAAAAGCTTTACCCGGGCCTATCATATCATCCCACCATCCGGGTTTTTCATCTCCCGTTTGAAATCCGGCTGCATGAGCATCACCGGACAGGGCATGCAAGACCATAACCGCATTGCTTCTGCTTTCGTTCAGCCTGCCGTACGTTTCATAGGCAAGTGTAACCGGACCTAACTTCTTTCCCGACTCCAGTATCATTTCATCCGGAGGCAGGGCAAAATTATAGTATTTTGTATTAACTACGCCTTTTCCTTTTTCCATATTTATTAACCTTTAACTATTTTATATAGAACCATCAAAATATCAATCCTGAAACAGCCAGGTGGAAAGATACCTTTCTCCTGTATCCGGTAAAACAACCACAATATTCTTTTTATCGGATTCACTGCGTCTGGCAACCTCCATTGCTGCCCACATCGCGGCACCGCTGGATATACCTGCCAGAATTCCTTCCTCTCTGGCAATTCTCCGCGCTACAATACCTGCATCTTCATTGGAAACCTTTATAATTTCATCAATTACACATGGATTTAATATTTCAGGAACAAATCCTGCTCCAATTCCCTGTATTTTATGGGGCCCGGCACTCCCCCCTGAAAGAACCGGGGAATCTGCTGGCTCTACTGCAACTATCCTGACTAAAGGTTTTCTCTCTTTTAATACTTCTCCTACGCCGGTAATAGTTCCACCGGTGCCTACCCCGGCAACGAATATATCAACACTTCCGCCAGTATCGGCCCATATTTCTTCAGCGGTTGTTTTCCGGTGTATTTCAGGATTTGCCGGGTTGTTGAACTGCTGCGGGACAAAACTGTTTTTTGTATTTGCAGCCAGCTCATTTGCTTTTTCAACTGCGCCGGTCATACCTCTCGCCCCTTCTGTCAGAACAAGCTCCGCCCCAAAAATCTTGAGCAATTGTCTTCTTTCGACCCTCATCGTCTCAGGCATTGTCAAAATCAGCCTGTAGCCCCTGGCTGCGCAAACAAATGCCAGCGAAATACCAGTATTTCCACTGGTGGGCTCTATAATAACCGTATCCTTCTTTATCAAACCTTCGTCTTCGGCAGCATTGATCATAGAGACTCCAATCCTATCTTTTAAACTCGAAAGAGGATTGAACGATTCCAGCTTTGCCAGAACAGTTGCATTGAAACCTTTTGTTAGGTTATTTATTCTTACCAGCGGGGTGTTCCCAATGGTTTTTGTGATATCTTCATATATTTTTGACATTTTGGTTCTCCTCTCAATTTATAAACAGGATACTTAATCAGTTCCTGCTGAATAATTCAGCGAGGACCAGTTAAAGTATCAGTAAAAGGACATCCTTGTTATTTCTGGGATTTCTTTAAGGCCTGCTCAATATCGACAATAATATCATCAATATTCTCAAGACCTATTGAGAGCCTTATGAAATCCGCTGTCACACCGGTGGCGATTTGTTCTTCTTCCGAAAGCTGCTGATGTGTGGTTGTCGCAGGATGTATAGCAAGTGTTTTTGCATCACCAACATTGGCAAGATGGGAAA
>DATBWS010000114.1:0-4469 GCA_036514675.1 Candidatus Hydromicrobium sp. | reverse complement strand
TATCGGTAATATATTGAGGGAAGATAATGTGCTTAAAGCAGCTTACAGCCTGGAGAAAGCAATAGGCTTTGCAGGCAGGCCGCAGTTATGACAACAGAATGCCGACAAAATGATGGATTGCCAGGAATTATTATTATTATTATTATTATTTTAAATTATACATGAACTTATGGAAACGAAAAAAGAACATGAGCCGGAAAAACGCAACGATGAGCCGGAAGAAAATAAGCATGAGCTGGCAGAAAGCAAGTATGAGCCGGTCATAGGGCTCGAGACCCATGTCGAGCTCTGCACCAGCACCAAGATGTTCTGCGGGTGCAGGCTTTCCTTTGGTGAGGAAAAAAACATATATACCTGCCCTGTCTGTCTGGGGCATCCGGGGTCACTGCCGGTTATCAACAGAAAGGCAGTTGAATATGCCATAAAAATCGCCCTTGCTCTGAACTGCAAGATCAAAGACTATACTATCTTTCACCGGAAAAATTATTTTTATCCCGATATGCCCAAAAATTACCAGATTTCGCAATATGACCTGCCTCTGGGAGTAAAGGGCTACATGGATGTCGATATGGGAGATTATAAAAGAAAAGTAGGGATAACAAGGGTTCATATGGAGGAGGATACCGGAAAACTTCTGCATACGGGGACGACCGGCAGAATAAGCGAGTCCGAGGCCAGCATAGTGGATTTTAACAGGGCCGGGACTCCCCTTATAGAGATAGTAACCGAGCCGGATATAAGGTCGCCTGAAGAAGCCAGGGAATATATGATAGCTTTAAGAAATCTAATCTTATTTCTGGATGTCAGTAACTGCAGTATGGAAGAAGGAAGTCTTAGATGCGACGCCAATGTTTCCGTAAGGAAAAAAGGCAGCGAAAAGATTGGCACAAAGACCGAGATTAAAAATTTAAACTCCTTTAAGTTCCTGCAAAAAGGGTTGGAATATGAAGTTAAAAGGCAGACCAGGGTTCTTGAGACCGGAAACAAAGTGGCCCAGCAGACAAGGCATTATGACAGCAAGACAGTGACCACCAAAGCACTCCGTTCCAAAGAAGAGGCCCATGACTACAGATATTTTCCGGAACCTGATCTCGTTCCAATTTATATGGAAGATAAGATGGTAGAGGATATTAAAAAGACAATTCCCGAACTGCCTTCCGCCAAAGCAAAAAGGTTTGAGAGACAATATGGCCTCTCCGCATACGACAGCAGTTTTCTGGCAAATAATAGGGATCTCGCGGATTATTTCGAGAAGTGCTGCAGCTGTTATGACAATGCGAAAAATATTGCCAACTGGGTAATGGGCGACTTCAGCGCGCTATTAAATAAAGAAAAGATAACCATCAAAGACAGCAGGGTAACTCCCGAGAACCTGTGCAGGATGCTGGAAATAATCGATGGGGGAAAAATTAATTCTAAAATGGCCAAGTCTGTATTTGAAGAAATGTTTACTACCGGCAAGGACCCTCAGAAGATTATTGAAGACAGGGGACTGGAACAGATAAGCGATGAAGGATTGCTGGAGGCTGTTATTGAAGAGGTGATAAAGGATAATCCCGGGCCGGTGGAACAATTCAGGCAGGGAAAAGAAAAAGCGCTGGGCTTTTTAATTGGAAAAGTAATGGCAAAGACCAGGGGCAAGGCAAATCCACGGATGGTAAATGAGATTATAACTAAAAAATTAAGTTGATTATATCGCAAAAATTAATATAATCTTATCCTTGATGGAGGGGTTTTTTTAAGGAATTTAACCGATGATTTTATGCCTGAAGCTGCTTTTGATGGTGGGTATCAGGCTTACATAATTCAAATAAGTTATTATGTAAAAATGGAAAGGAATAAAAATGATTAAGAAAATAGGTGTTTTAACCGGCGGCGGAGATTCTTCGGCGATAAATGCAGCCATAAGGGCAATTTATATTAAGGCGTCGCAGTACGGATATAAAGTAATGGGGATTAAAAACGGATGGGAAGGCCTGGTCAAAGGCAATGCGGAGGAATTGGACAGGGAATCAGTTTCGGGAATACTGGCCGAAGGCGGGACCATAATAGGTACTTCCAGGACCAATCCTTTTAAGATAGAAAATGGAGTGGAAAAGGTTAAAGAGAATATAAAGAAATTTGAGCTGGACGCGATTATAACCATTGGCGGAGACGATACCAATGGAGTCATAACCAAATTGACCCAGTACGGGATAAAGGGTGTAGGCATTCCCCAGACCATAGATAATGATATTGCCCATTCCGATTATGCAATAGGAAGCGACACTGCGCTGGAAGTGGTGACGGATTGCATTGATAAGCTTCACACCACCGCATCTTCTCACTGCAGAATAATGATAGTGGAAATTATGGGAAGAGATGCGGGCTGGCTCACCTTGAATGGAGGCATTGCAGGCGGAGCCGATGTTATTTTGATTCCCGAGGTAGCTTTTGATTACGATGAAATAATAAAAGTCATAGAAAAAAGAAAAGAAAGAGGCAGGGACTTTACTATTATTGCAGTTGCCGAAGGGGCAAAACCTGCCGGGGAAGAAGAGCAGGTAACGGCTTCGTGCACGGTTGACAGTTTTGGCCATGCGCAGCTCGGCGGTGTGGGAAATGTCATTGCCAGGGAAATCGAGAAGAGGACCGGTTATGGGACAAGGGCGGTCATTCTGGGCCACCTGCAGAGAGGCGGAAGGCCCACAGCTTTTGACAGGATTGTAGCAACCAGGCTGGGGGTAAAAGCGGTAGAGATGATACATGAAGGCAAATTTAGCGAGATGGCAGTTATAGAAAATGGCGTGATCACCTCCGTTCCCCTGGAGAAAGCCATTAATGAAGATAAGCCCCTGGACAGGGATCTCTATGAACTCTCCAGGCTTTTATATTAGAGAAGTTATATTTTAATAATTTGAATTTTATTTATTCGTATCCAAAATAGTGAGATCTGAAGCATTTTGAATATATTTGTTGATAATAAATATAATTAACTACACTACAGGAGTATATATAGATTAAAAAATTGTCTCCATTTTACTATATTAATAAGTTTACTATTAGGTTCAGATAGTAGATTTGATTTGGTTTTGAGAAATGCTATAATTGGTACCCAATTGTTTTGAGAGGATGATAAAAATGACAAAGACAAAAGAAATTAATTTGACAGAATTGATTAAACCATACGCAAAAGATAATGTTTGGCTTGCTTTAAATACAATGCAAAATAAAGTCCTGGCTACTGGCAAGACGGTAAAAGAAGTTATTGATAATGCTAAAAAAGTCAGTAAAGAAAAACCTGTGATAATGAAAGCTGTTCAAAATTATTCAACATATATCTTTTAGTATTTAGACATGAAATTCCCATATTTGACCTTACCGTCAACTACACCATTTGGCAGAACCATTATTGATAAAGTTCCTATATTAAAAATAGAATTTAAAGAGTTCTATCTAAATTGTATGATTGATACAGGTGCATATGTTTCAATGATGCCTGCCGAATTTGGAGTCGCATTAGGTTTAAACATTAAAAAGGGAGACCCCCTTTTAGTTACGGGACTTGATAATATTGCTATACCATCATATGTGCATAAAGTGGAGTTCTATGTAGGAAAAATATTATGTAAAATTGAAGTGGCTTTTAGCGAAAAATTTAAATTCCCTTTTGGATTATTGGGTAGAAGAGACTTTTTCGATATATTTAAAATTCATTTTTATCAAAGTGAAGGCTTCTTTGAATTAGAAAATTATTAGACAGTAGTAAATAAAGGTTTAATAATCTTTTAATATCTCAATAAATTTTTAGTAATTAGATCCTTTAATCATACAATATTTCCAATTTTGAATTGTAGATCTTATATCAGTGCTTACGAGATTTCCAGGAAGATTGACGCATCGATATACGGCTGTATTTATATCGCGATGTCTGACATATATAAGGCCCCTCTCATTACTGCAGATAAAAAGCTTTACGAGAGCGCAAAAAACCTTAATTTCAATGTTGTATTTCTAGATGATTTTGCGAGTATGTGAGGCAAGTTTGAAGTAAGTTACATTGACAAATTATTTAACAATTGCTAAATTATAATCAGTCGTTTGGTTGACAGCCGACTAAAAAAGGCAATCCATTTTAGGATTGTCTTTTTTATTGGGTGCCCCAGAATAGGAAATTTCGAACTAGATTACAAAAGAAATAACTGAATTCAAGAAATTTAATAATTAAGCCAATGTTTTCCTAAGTTACATAATTTCAAAACAAATAAGATAAGGTTTATAAATATTAAACCTTACTTTTCTTTACTTCCTGAAGTAGGAGTTAAAAGTCCAGCTATGGCTCCAACTGAGGCTGACCCAAGAGCGATAAGTATAGAAGGTAATTCTTTAATGCCTGCTAAAGTAAGCCAGATAGTTCCAATAATAGCTATTATTATTACAAATCCAAGAACCATAATAGCAATACGATATATCCACTCATCCCAAGCAAA
>DATBWS010000113.1:0-10729 GCA_036514675.1 Candidatus Hydromicrobium sp. | reverse complement strand
CTGTACAGGAAAATATTACAGATGAAACAACTGAAGTAGAAACTACTGCTGACGATACTAATACAGCTAATACAATTGAAGAAGCAACCACTGCAGATGAACCTACCAAAACTACTGAAGTTGATTCATCCACTGAATTAGAGGTGGGTGATCAATTGGTGGAATATTCACTAAATGTAAATAATGAAGTTATTACATTATTTGATTGGGATGATGATATTGATTTATACAAACTATTTGGAGACCCTATAAATGAAGATATCCGGAAACTGGGTGAAGGTTCGGATACTTTTAGGGGTTCCTTTATAAAAACTTTAAAATACGAAGGTCTGGAGATTAGACTATTCTCACCTCCTGATAATGGAAAAACATTTTGGATACTTGATATTAAAGTATCCAGTAATTCATATTCTACATCGAGAGGTATTAAAATTGGTGATTCTTTGGAAACTTTAAAAAACAGATATCCTTCAATTACAAAAGTACTGGATGGAAGAACTGATGATAATAATTGTGCATATGAGATTGCAGACTGGGAGCGTTACTTATTCTTACAGTTTGAAGTTACGGATGGCATTATTCAACAAATCCATATTTTTCATTTAATACCATAAAATAGTTACACATCATAGTTGCTGCCTTACTTTATAAATTGAATAAATTAATAATCTTTAGTGATTAGCTGTAATAGCATTTGTATAAATTTCAAGAAAAAATTGGTATTGATAATTGCTAAAAAACTCTATCAAAATGGCAATTGCGAATACAGATATAACTTTACTTCTTTTAGAGGTGCATTAATTGGCAACTAAATTTAAAACAAAAATTGATAAATTTGAAAGGATATTAATTCCAAAAAAAATAAGAAATGACTTTTTATTCTTATTTTATTTACTTATAAGTTTCAAAATGTTAGCCTTTGTGACCAGTTCTGCCTCTTCCGGCACTTCTAAAAAAAATTCTACATCTTTAATTATGTTTAAAAAATTTACTTTTTCAATTCGTTCTCTTAAGAGCTGTCTCCAATTATTTTCATCAATAATTATTTTTTCTTTCTCTGTTTGTTTAATAGCAGATTCAAGCATTCTATAATTTGGTCTGATATCTTCAAACTTTGTCATATACCAAACTAAGTCATAAAAGTCTCTTCCTTTTAAAAATTTCCTGAAAAGAAGAGCATGCAGTTTCCCTGAAAATAATGAAGACAAATCATAATGTTTAACGTAAAAAATGAATTCAAGATTTAAGATATCAGAAACCTCTACACCGCCAGACGGCGGATTTGTATCAATTTCCAATTTTATTGATAATTTTTCATTTTTAATATCACTTAAACCAAGAGAAAATAATATATCTTTAAATCTGAAAAAAACATTTTGTACATTATTTTCAATATTGTATTTAGTATCTAAATCATAACCGGAATTGGAAAACTCACTTGCAGATTCTCTAATTACATTTTCAAAATCATAAGCTTTAGCAGATTCCGATAAAGAGAAATCAAGGTCTTCAGAAAATCTTTTAAGGCCATATAATAATCGCAGGCAAGTTCCACCTGTAAACACCAAATTTTTATAAATTTTCTTTCTATAGAGAATATATAACAAATATTTTTGTAAATATTCCCTAACAATATTGATGTTTTTTTCCCGGCTGGATGATTTATCTATAATTTTACTTAATTGTTCTCTCATAGTATGCCTGGTTTTCGATATTTATATATCCAATTTTTTAAAAGCTCCTCTAGAAACCTTTATATATTCTAACAGAGCTTTGGTTAGATCTTTGATTTTTTTTGGATATTCACCTGAATACTTCTTAAGAGATTTAGTGTTAATTTTATTCAAATTCTGCAATCTCAAAGATTTAAAGTATTCAAAACCGTTGTCTTTAAATCCACTTATATTATTTGTACCAATATTGGCAACATTTATATAAAAGTAATCCAGAATTGCCTTTTCAGGGGATGCAATAAATATATTTTCATTCTCAATATCTTTCATTTCATACCCGAAAAATAGTGATTTTTTTATGGAATTATATTTAAATAGTCCAAATTTATTTCTGAACCGGTTAGTTTTTTTAGTCGTGATACTGGTAAAAACACTCACCATTTCCGGTATTAAATCATAAAAACCAAGAGCATGTTCAAGACTGATATATGAAGGATAGACCAGATAGTTTGCAACTAGTAGTCCTGAAATCGGATATTTTCTATACTTTTGGGAAAAGACATATAGGCCTTTTTTTAGTTCAAATAAATACCCTTTTTGTTTCCATTTATTTACCTGTACTCTAAGGATATTAGGATTTGATGTATATAATGAATAGGTACTGGATTCAATAAATGGTTTATCTCCATAAATCTCTAAAAATTTATCAAAATTCATTTTTTTTAATAATTAGTTTGCACTTAAAACTGATAAAATATGTTAAACATAACAAAATCTATATTTCTTTATATTATAAAATATTATAATTTAAAGAAACAAATAATACAATAGTTTTAAATCTGTGGGAATGGCCATTAAAAATTTAATTACCAACTATCTGTATAATCATCACAACGCAAATAATCAAATGTATCAATTACTGGTAGCTCCTGGATGAATATAAAATATTTTATCAGAGTTATAAGCCTTGCTTAATAAATTGAATAAATCAATGACTTATAGTAATATTTCTTTTATTATTATTCTGTGGATTTCCAGACCGTAATTTTACCGTTTTTTAAAAGATTTATGTCTTTTAATTTTTTCTAAGGTTTCTTTGGTAAGGTATATCTATTATGGGTATTGATTTATTTTACAAGATTATATTTGTAATTGCAGCCTATCTTTTTGGCTCTTTTCCTACTGCATATGTGGTCTATAAAATAAGAAAAGGCGACGACATCAGAAAATATGGAAGCGGAAATGTTGGAGGAACCAACGTTACCCGTACCCTTGGCGTAAGTTATGGTGTTATAACAATAATTGCTGATATCATAAAAGGATTTATACCCATACTTGCTCTCTACTTCATTTATCCTCAGGATTTGATACTTCTTTCTATTGTATCCGTTGCAGTTATACTGGGCCATGATTTTCCGGTTTATATTAAATTTAAGGGCGGAAAGGGAATTGCAGTTTCTTTTGGAGTAATAATCGGTGTCTCATGTCTTCCTTTTATAAATAACCCCGTGTGGATGGAAATACTTCCGATTTTTGTCATTCTGGGCACCTGGGCTGTAATTTTTTCGGTTTTTAGAATCATATCTCTCGCATCTTTGTGTGCGGCTGTTGTTACCCCTATTTCGTTTTATTTCACCGGATATGGGTGGGCAATAGTAATAGCGGCATTTTTATGGAGTGTGCTTACTTTTATTACTCACAGGGAAAATATTAATAGATTAATAAAAAAAGAAGAGAAAAAACTTAAAAGATAAGGGGAATAAATGGAAATAGAAATTGGCAAGGGGAAAACCGGCAGGAGATCCTATGGTTTTGATGAAGTATCAATAGTTCCCAGCAGGAGGACCAGAGATCCGGAAGATATTGATATTTCGGTGAATATTGGTAAATACAAGTTGGAGCTGCCCGTACTGGCCTCGGCAATGGACGGTGTCGTAGATGTAAAATTTGCTATAGAAATGAGAAAAATTGGTGGGCTTGCTGTACTTAATCTGGAGGGCTTGCAGTGCAGATATGATAATGCGGATGAAATTCTTGACAGGATTTCAAAATTTTCTGCTGAAGAAGCTACAAGAAAAATGCAGGAAATTTATCAAGAACCTATTAAAGAGGAATTGATTGCCAGAAGAATAAAAGAGATAAAGGAGGAAAGTGACATAGCCTGTGCTTCCTTAACTCCTAAAAATGTTGAAAAGTATTATAATGCAGCAATAGATGCCGGTCTTGATATTCTGGTAATCCAGGGTACTGTGATTAGTGCCGAGCATGTCAGCAAGACAAAAACACCGCTTGATTTGAAAAAATTCATTCCTGAATGCCCGGTTCCGGTAATAGTAGGCGGCTGTGCATCATATTCTACTTCTCTCCACTTGATGCGGACAGGGGCGATTGGTGTTCTGATAGGCGTCGGTCCTGGAGCGGCCTGCACTACAAGGCAGGTACTGGGAATCGGTGTACCCCAGGCTACCGCAATTGCGGATGCTTCGGCAGCCAGAATCAGACACCTGGAGGAAACAGGTGAATACTCGCTGGTAATTGCCGATGGCGGCATGCGTACCGGCGGTGATATTGCAAAAGCTGTTGCCTGCGGCGCTGACCTGGTTATGATAGGTTCTCCGCTTTCAAGAGCCAAAGAAGCTCCGGGCAGGGGTTATCACTGGGGCATGGCTACCTTCCATCCCGATCTTCCAAGGGGTACCAGAATCAAAACGGATGTAGTGGCCAGCCTGAGTGAAATATTGGTGGGGCCTGCATTTGAGAATGATGGCACTTTAAATCTGTTTGGAGCGCTGAGGACTTCAATGGCTACCTGCGGGTATGAGAACATTAAAGATTTTCAGAAAGCTGAAGTAGTGGTAGCTCCGTCTATCAAAACGGAAGGCAAACTCCACCAGCAGCAGCAGAGAGTAGGTATGGGATTATAATATGGAGAGCGTACTGGTCATAGATTTTGGGGGACAATACAGCCAATTAATTGCAAGAAGAGTCAGGGAACTCAGAGTTTATTCTGAACTTATTCCTTATGATACCGATATTAAGAAAATAAAGGAAAAGAAACCCTGTGGCCTGATACTCTCCGGTTCTCCTTACAGTACCCTGTCAGAAGACAAAAAAGTTCCTGTTGTGGATAAGGAAATTTTTTCGCTGGATATACCCATACTTGGAATTTGTTACGGGATGCAGCTTACAGCCAGATTGCTTGGTGGAGAAGTTTCTACCAGTGGACATAATGAATACGGAAAAACAAAAATAAAACTGAATTTGAAATCATCCCTTTTTAAAGATTTAAAGCCCGCGGAAACCTGCTGGATGAGTCATAAGGATAGTGTGGTTAAAATTCCTCCAGGATTTAGTATAATAGCTTCCACTCCCAATCTTCCCATTGCCGGTATGGAAGAACCCCGGGATAAAATATACGGAATACAGTTCCATCCGGAAGTAATGCATACCCCATCAGGGATGGATATACTTAAAAACTTCCTGTTTGATATCTGCGGGTGTTCACCAACCTGGACCATGGTTTCGATTATTGAAAAGCAGATAGAAGAAATAAAAGAAAAAGTAAAAGACGGAAAAGTCATATGCGGCCTGAGCGGAGGGGTGGATTCTTCCGTGGCGGCTGTTCTGGTAAGCAAAGCTGTTGGCGATAAACTTACCTGTATTTTTGTTGACCATGGGCTTCTCCGGAAAGGAGAGGCAGATAAAGTCGTAGAAACCTTCAAGGAAAATTTTAAAATTAATCTGATTCACATAAATGCCGGAGATAGATTCCTGAGCAAACTGATGGGAGTTTCGGACCCTGAAAATAAAAGGAAAATAATTGGAAAAGAATTCATAATGATATTTGAAGAAGAGGCATCAAAGATAAAGGATGCACATTACCTGGTGCAGGGAACACTGTATTCTGATGTGATAGAAAGCGGTACCAGGGATGCGGCAAGGATAAAATCACATCATAATGTTGGCGGGCTTCCGGACGATATGAAGCTTAAGTTAATTGAGCCTTTAAGATTATTATTTAAAGATGAAATAAGAAAGATGGGAATAGAATTGGGTCTTTCGGACGAGATAGTCTGGAGGCAGCCTTTTCCGGGCCCCGGCCTGGCCATCAGAATAATTGGCGAAGTCACCGAAGAAAAAATAAAAATACTTCAGGATGCAGATGAGATAGTGGTGGAGGAAATAAAAAGAGCAGGATTGTATAAGAAAATCTGGCAGTCTTTTGCCATGCTCCCCAGCATTAAAAGTGTGGGAGTAATGGGAGATGAGAGAACATATGCGTATCCCATAATAATAAGGGCGGTGAGCAGTGCCGATGCTATGACTGCTGATTGGGTAAGGCTTCCCCACAAAGTATTGGAAAGAATGAGCACGAGAATCGTAAATGAGGTTGAAGGAGTGAACAGAGTGGTATATGATATAAGTTCAAAGCCACCAAGCACTATAGAATGGGAGTAGATGAAAATTAAAAAGAGTAAAAGGAGTATTGATGGAAAACGATTTTAAAGAAAAGTTAAATAAATACAGGGAAGAAATCAGTGAAATTGATAAAGATATTGTAAATTTTTTAAATAAAAGGGCGGAAGTAGTATTGAAAATAAAAAGGTTGAAAGAAGACAGAAATGTGCCATTATACGATGCAAAAAGAGAAGAAGAATTATTTAATAATGTTATTAAATATAATAAGGGGCCCTTATATAATGACAATATTGTACAGATTTTTGAAAGTATCTTAAGAAATGTCCAGGTTTTGGAAAAAGATGAGAGCCTTTAAATATCCGTTTACTCGTTTACTGTATTTTAAAAGTATTTGAAGTGACTTTTTATATATTAGAAAGAAATATCTTTAAATGGAAGATAAAAAAGAAAAACCAAAAAAAGTTGAAGACAAAGGCAGCTTAAGGCTGATTGAAGAGGGCTATATTACTGTAATTGCAGGCCCCTGTGCAATTGAAAGCTGGGAGCAATTGAACGCTATTGCAAAAGTAGTGAAGGATCTTGGGCTTTCATTTTTGCGCGGCGGGGCTTACAAGCCCAGAACATCTCCTTACAGTTTCCAGGGGCTTAAAGAAGAGGGTTTAAGGTATCTTAAGGGAATAAATGCCAAATATGGCCTTATGACGGTAACCGAAGTTACCGATACAGAGCATGTCGATATTGTAGCCGATAGTGTGGATGTGCTTCAGATCGGCACCAGGAATATGTCTAACTTCGCTCTACTCGAGAAAGTGGGCAGAGTGGCCAATGAAAGAAACAAAAAGGTCATCCTTAAAAGAGGATGGGCATCGTCAATAAAGGAATGGTTGCTGGCAGTTGAATATATAACATCAAGAGGAAACACGGAAGTAGTATTGTGCGAAAGAGGGATAAGGACATTTGAGACTGACACGAGATTCACACTGGATCTGTCAGCAGTTCCGGTTATAAAGAAACTGAGTAAGCTTCCTATTATTATTGATCCTTCTCATGCTGTCGGGCAAAGTGACCTGGTTATTCCTATGAGCAGGGCGGCAGTTGCGGTGGGGGCAGACGGCCTTATGGTTGAAGCTCACGACAATCCTTCCCGGGCACTCTGTGACGGCCAGCAGTCATTGAATGCAAAAGAACTGGTAGAATTGGTACGGCAGTTAAAAAATATTGCCGGTGTCATTGGAAAGAAAATTAGATAACTTGATGAAACTTGGAACTAGAAAAGTATTTAAATCCCCAGCAAATTAAAGCTGTAAAAAGTACTGAAAAGCCGCTTCTGGTTATTGCCGGTGCAGGAAGTGGGAAAACAAGGGTACTGACTTATAGGATTGCCTACCTTATTAAAAACAAAGGAGTAGATCCCTTTAATATTCTTGCCATTACTTTTACCAATAAAGCAGCCAGGGAAATGAAGAGAAGAGTAATCGAATTGGTCGGAAGAATTGGGGAGTATATGTGGGTCAGTACCTTTCATTCGTTCTGCGCTAGACTTCTCCGGTACGAGATCCACCACCTGGGCATATCCAGAAATTATGTTATTTATGATGATAATGACTCCGTAAGTCTGGTATCCAGTGTTGAAAAAGAACTGGATATAGATATCAAAAGGTTCCCTCCTAAAGCAGTGATGTCGGTTATCAGTGATGCAAAAAACAAGTTAATTGATTATGAAACTTTCTCAAAAAATGCGACTGATTATTTTGAAAAAATAGTGGCAAAAATTTACCGCCTGTATCAGGAAAAGCTATTCAAAGCCAACGCGCTTGATTTTGATGACCTCCTGATGTTTACCGTCAATATTTTTAATATGTTTCCGGAAGTAAGGAAGAAATACCAGGAAAAATTTAAATATATTCTGGTAGATGAGTTTCAGGACACGAATATTGCCCAGAATGAACTTGTCCTGCTCCTGTCGGAAGAGCATAAAAGAATCTGTGTGGTTGGAGATGATGATCAGAATATTTACAGCTGGCGTGGGGCTGAAATAAAAAATATTACAGATTTTGATAAACGTTTTGATGGTGCTGTGGTTATAAAGCTGGAGCAAAACTACCGTTCCACTCAAAATATTCTTGATGCCGCAAACTATATAATAAAAAACAATGAAAACAGGAAGCCTAAAAAACTCTGGACCAAGAATCCTGAAGGGGAGATGGTTTCCAAATATATAGCTCCGGATGAAAAGGGGGAGGTTGATTTTGTAGTCAGGAAAATAGATAAATATATGGAAGAAAAAAATAAGAAATACAGGGATTTTGCTATTTTCTATAGAACCAATGCCCAGTCCAGAGCTGTGGAGGAATACCTGGTGAGACGGAATATACCCTATAAGATTTACGGGGGCGTTAGATTTTACGATAGAAAAGAAATAAAAGATATGCTTGCTTATATGAAGCTTATCTCAAATCCCAGGGATGTGGTAAGCTTAATCAGGATTGTAAATGTTCCACGGCGAAAGATTGGCAAATCTACAATTGCGGTTATAGAAAAATACGCCCGCAGGAAAAATATTACTTTTTGCGAAGCCTTTTACAGAAGCGATGAAATTCCTCTGCTGGGCGAGAGCACAAAGGAAAAAGTTAATAAATTTATATCGCTTATTGCGGAATTTAGAGATTTTTCTCTGGAGCACGGAGTCAGCGAAGCACTAAAGAGAATATGGGAAAAAACCGGCTATATAAGGGAGCTTGAGCGGGAAAATACAATAGAGGCTTTAAACAGAATAGAAAACTTGAGGGAACTTTTAACTGTCACCAGGGAGTATGAAGAAAAATCTAAAGTGGGCAGCATAGCTGCAGGTTCCCTTAAGGAATCTCAGGGCGCTGACAATAAAGAGGACTCTGCTAATGCCACTGACTTATACAATCTGGATGGTTTTTTGGAAGAAGTCTCGCTCCTTACCGATATTGATAATTACGATGAAAATACTGATGGACTGGTGCTGATGACTCTTCATAATGCGAAAGGGCTCGAGTTTCCGGTAGTATTCATGATAGGGATGGAGGAAGGAATTTTTCCGCATTCCAGAAGTATGAGTAGTATAGGGGAGGTAGAGGAGGAGAGAAGGCTTTGCTATGTGGGTATTACCCGGGCTAAGGAGAAGGTATTCTTATCTTCTTCCCGGTCGCACAGCATTTATGGAGATACCAGCTTTAGAACTGTTTCCCGTTTCATAAATGAAATCAGCGAAGATCTTGTGATAGATGAAAACAAAATTGAATCCGAGAATATAAAGCGAAGCATAGCAAAAGGCAGAGATGATGGATACGGGGGAAATTACAGTTATAAAAAAGACGATTTAATAGAGCACAAATACTGGGGTCAGGGCAGGGTTTTAAAGGTAAAGAAGCTGGCGGATGACTGTGAGCTGGATGTAATGTTTAACCGGGCCGGTTTAAAACATCTGCTTGTGAGTTTTGCTCCTATAAAAAAGATAAAGTGACTTTCACTATTTTAAGTTTTCGGGATTTAAGCCTTCCAGTTCCGGTGTTATAAATCTTCCATCTTTTCTTATCAGGACACCGTCAAAATAAATTTCCCCGCCTCCGTATTCAGGTGTCTGAATGCACACAAGATCCCAGTGTATTGCAGAATCATTGCCATTTGATGCTTCCTTATAGCATTTTCCCGGTGTGAAGTGAAAGCTTCCCATTATTTTTTCATCGAATAAGGCATCCTTCATCGGTCTGGTTATATAGGGATTGACACCGAGGGAAAATTCTCCAATGTATCTGGCTCCTTCGTCCGTATCAAGAACTTTATTGATTCTTTCCGTATTACTGGAAGATGCTTCAGTAATTCTGCCATTTTTAAAGTGAAGTTTAATATTTTCATAGGTAACACCCTGATAGACAGTAGGACAGTTACAGGCAAGTCTGCCGTTTACGGAAGTTTTTACCGGAGCAGTGAATACTTCACCATCCGGTATGTTAAATTCGCCGTCGCATTTTACGGCAGGAATATCTTTGATGGAGAAGGTCAGGTCAGTATCTTTACCGGTTATGTGGACCTTATCAGTTTTATTCATAAGCTCTACCAGACTGTCCATAGCCTTTGACATTTTGCTGTAATCCAGGTTGCACACATCAAAATAAAAATCTTCAAAAGCTTCCATGCTGGTGTTTGCCAGTTGAGCCATTGAGCTGTTGGGATATCGCAGGATTACCCATTTGGTGTTATTTATTCTTATCTCGTTTACGGCTTCAATAAAATATTTCATATAAGCAGCCATTTTTTCCGGTGTAATGTCGCTTAACTCGCTGATATTATCGCAGGCTCTTATTCCTATGAAAGCAGCCATTTCCTTCATCCGGGTAAGTTCATATCTGGCCAGAGATTTTAATTGCTCCACGGTGCTCTCTTTAAGTAACTCCCTTGTAATGCTGTAATCTTTTAAATCTACATAAGGTAATCCTCCGGCTTGATATATTTCATTCATAACAGCTCTGACCAGCGGAATTGCAGAGCTGCCCGCACACTCTACTAAAACTTTTTCTCCCTTTTGTACTCTGCAGGAATAATTTACCAGGTTTTTTGCCAGCTCTTTTATTCTAGGATCCATTGAATCACCCTTTTTATTATCATTG
>DATBWS010000112.1:0-10726 GCA_036514675.1 Candidatus Hydromicrobium sp. | reverse complement strand
AATTATTATAACCCTTATGTTTCTGTCCACTTTTCTTCCGTTTAAAATTTCTGCCGCAATCCTTAAATCTTCCATCCTTCCGTTGGTGCAGGAACCTATTACTACTTGATCGATATTAACATTGGTTAAATCTATGGCATTTCTTGTATTTGACGGAAGATGAGGAGCCGCCACCTGAAGTTCTATATTAGAGCAGTCTATATTATATATTTTTTCATATCCCACATCGGGATCACTTCTAAATATTTTATAATTTCCATCGGATCTAGATTTTAAAAACTCCTCTGTAATCCCGTCAACCTCGAATATTCCGAATTTTCCTCCTGCTTCTATCGCCATATTGGACATCGTAAATCTGGAATCCATAGACAACTTACTTACAGTAGGGCCGCTGAATTCCATAGATTTATAAAGCGCGCCTTCCACTCCAATAAGGCCAATGGTATAAAGTATCAGGTCCTTTCCAGTTATCCATTTCTTCAAGCTGCCGCTGTAGTTGAATTTTATCGTTTTAGGCACCATAAACCAGAGCCTACCTGTAGACATTGCAACAGCTACATCTGTGCTTCCTACGCCCGTTGAAGCTGCTCCAAGAGCACCGTAAGTGCAAGTGTGAGAGTCCGCCCCTGCCACGAGGTTACCGGGAAGCACCAATCCAAGCTCGGGAAGTAGCGCATGCTCTATACCCATTTTTCCAACTTCAAAATAATTTTTAATATCCTGCTTCCTGGCAAATTCTCTTATAAACTTACACTGCTGGGCTGATTTTATATCCTTATTAGGCGCAAAATGGTCGGGCACCACAACTACTTTTTCCCTATCAAAAACTCTGCCCGTACCGATTTTATTAAATTCCTCGATTGCAATGGGAAGGGTGATGTCGTTACCGAGTACGATATCTACCTCTGCATTTACTATCTCTCCTTCGGATACATAATCCCTCCCGCAGTGATAGGCAAGTATTTTTTGCGCCATTGTTTGTGGTTTGTTTTCGTCGTTCAACTTTATAAGTTCCTTTTTCCCTTCATAATTTAAAAATTTAGCTAAAATTCAGCTTTTTTAATCTCCTTTGTTTAAAATTAACAGAAAGATGCGCACTACAGCTCATAAATATGTTAACATTTTCTTACTGTGCGCTTTCTACAATCCTGTTCATCGCATCAATATAAGCCTTTATGCTTGCCTCTACAATATCGGTGCTTATGCCGCTTCCCATTACTTCCGTTCCATTTGTACTTACCACCACTCTAACCGATCCCAGCGCATCCTTACCTCCGGATACAGCTTCTATGTTATACTCCACCAGTTTTGCATTTATCTTTGTTATCTTATCTATAGCCTTAAATGAAGCATCTACCGGACCATCACCGTCTGAAGAACCTTCGTAAATTTTTCCCTCTATTTCTATACCTACTTTAGATGCAGCCCGGATATCTGAACCGCTCCTGACCTCGTAATACTTAAGCAGAAAATGCTCTGAAACTTCCCGCAGCTCATTTTCCGCTATTGCCCTGATATCCTGGTCATTGATTGCTCCTTTTTTCTCTGCAAGATCCTTGAACCTTTCAAAAGCCTTTTCCAGGTCATTTTCTTCAAGCCGGATTCCAAGCTCTGCAAGTCTCTCCACAAATGCGTGTCTGCCCGAATGTTTACCCAGTACCAGTTTTGATGATTTCAGGCCAATATCTTCAGGCTTTATTATTTCATAAGTGGACCTGTCCTTTAACATTCCATCCTGATGTATTCCGGCTTCATGGCTGAATGCGTTTTTACCAACTATTGCCTTATTGGGCGCAACAACATAACCGGTAAGCGATTTTACAATACTGCTGGTTCTTATAATTTCACCTATATTGATATCGGTATATACCCCGAGATCTTTCTTCCTTGTATCTATAATCATAGCCACCTCTTCAAGTGATGCATTGCCGGCTCTTTCACCAAGGCCGTTTACCGCACATTCAACCTGTCTTACACCGTGTTCTATGGCTATAAGCGAATTAGCAACGGCAAGACCAAGATCATTATGACAGTGTACGCTTACTATCACATCTTCTATTCCGGCTGTATTTTCGAAAATGTAATCTATCATCTCCCCGAACTCATCTGGAATAGCATAACCTACCGTATCGGGGACATTTATAACTCGTGCACCGCTCCTGATGGCAAGTTCAAATAACCTGCATAAGAATTCCCTGTCACTTCTGGTTGCATCCATAGCCGAAAATTCGACCACATCCGTATATTTAAGGCTTCTTTTTACGGCTTCTTCTGCAAGCTCCAGTACTTCTTCCCTGCTCTTCTTTAATTGATACTTAAGGTGGATATCGGATGAAGATATAAAAGTATGTATTACCGGCTGTTCCGCGCCCTTAAGAGCTTCTCCGGCCGTATCTATATCCTTGGAATTTGCTCTTGCCAGAGCTGCAATTTTTCTATCTCTAATCTTAGCCGATATTTCCTTTACAGAATCAAAATCACCTCTTGATGTTATAGGAAAACCTGCCTCTATTATATCTACATTCAACCTTGCAAGCTGCTGGGCTATTTCCAGTTTTTCTCTGGTGTTCAGGTGTATACCCGGTGCTTGTTCACCATCCCGTAATGTTGTATCAAATATATAAATCTTATTTTTCTTATATTCCATAAAAATCAACTTGCCTTTGCAATATTAAAGCTCCGCTCGATAAAATTCTTCTTGAAATCTCCTTCTCGAAATCTTTACTCTTAAAATCTTCTCTTCTAAAATCTTTTTTTTAATAAAGAGTAACTATCTTTATATTTTTAAAACCTGAAAGCCCTTTAAATTCTTCCAGCATTTCAGGAGTCACCTCATTATCCAGGTTCAAACCCATTACCGCATCCCCGCTCATCTTTTTTCTTCCCACATGCATTGACGCAATATTTACATTCAGCTGGCCAAAAGCAGTTCCTATCCTTCCAATTTGGCCAGGGACATCCTTATATCTTATAAATGCCATGTATTTTGAAGGAACCATATCTATTTCAAACTTATCAATAGCTATAAATCTTGGTGTGTCTTTTTTGCCGGTAGTGGCTCCCGAGATGGAAAGTTCGCTTTCCTTTCCTTTCCCCTCCAGCGTAATTAGATTTATGAAATCCTTTGACTGGCTGCTTTTTACTTCTTTTACTTTAAGGCCCATTTCCCTGGCTAGCAGATCAACATTTACCAGATTAACATTTTCCGCCGAATATTTTTCAAGCACCTTTACCAGTATGATGGAAGTTAAAACCCTTACATCATATTCGGATACCTTTCCATAATAACCTATCTTCAGGCTATCCAGATTACCTTCAAATAAATTTATAAATAGGCTTCCAAGATTTTCACATAACTCAAAGAAAGGAGACAGGATATCGATCAGTTCCGGTCTTACAACCGGTGCATTGACCGGAAAAGAAGCAGCTTTTCCATTAAGAACATCTATGACCTGGTCGGCAATTGTGATTCCCGCTCTATCCTGCGCTTCCGTGGTTGACGCTCCAAGATGGGGCGTGCATACCACTTCTTCCAGTTTAAAAACAGGGGAATCGGTACAGGGTTCTACTTCATAAACATCCAGCGCCGCACCGCCTATTTGTCCATCCTTGATGGCTTCTGCGAGATCCTTTTCCACAACAATGCCGCCTCTGGCAACATTTAATATTATTGTTCCTTTTTTCATTTTATGGAACTCGGCTCTGTCAAACATTCTCAGAGTGTCCTTATTTTTGGGTAAATGTATAGAAATAAAATCAGCTTCCTTATAAATATCATCCAGCTTATCGGCTTTTTTTATCTCAAGCTGCTTGAATCTATCCTCGGATACAAAAGGATCATAGGCAATTATTTTCATACCTAACCCTATGGCTTTCTTTGCAACCAGCCCTCCTATCTGTCCGAAACCCACAATACCGAGCGTTTTACCTTCCAGCTCAATACCCTTAAATTTTGATTTCTCCCACTTGCCGCTTTTAAGTGAAAAATTTGCTTCCGGAATTTTCCTGGCCAAAGAAAGCATAAGAGCTATGGTATGCTCCGCAACAGTAACTGCATTACTGGTAGGAGCATTTACAACAATGATACCTTTTTTAGTGGCTGCCTGAACATCCACATTATCCACTCCTATGCCTGCCCTTCCGATAATCTCAAGTTTATCTGATGCATTAATAATATCTGCCGTTAACTTCGTGGCGCTTCTTATTATTATGGCACTTACACCTTTAATCTCTTCTTTAAGCTTTTCCGGGCCAAGACCTTTTTTCTCCTCCACGATAAAATAATCTTCAAGTTTCTTTTTTGCATCGCCTGAGATACCGTCGGTGATTAATATTTTTTTATTCATACTTGGTTCCCCTATTATTTGCTTTTATTACCTTTTTCCTTTTTAATTCTCTATTGGTTCGCTTTGTCCCTTTTTTCCTTTTTTATTCCTCTGTTATACCTTTTATCAGTCACTTAAGATAATTATTTTCTATAAATATCCTCTCGGCTTCGGAAATACCCGAACCTATCTCAAGTTTATAACCCAGTTCCTGTAAAGTTATCTCCAGTGCCGATATGGCAATAATAATATCAAACATTCCAAAATATCCCAGATGCCCTATCCTTATAATCTTTCCGGTGAGCTTACCCTGTCCGCCTGCAATGGTTACTCCATATTTTACTCTCATAGTTTTAGTAAGTTCTTTGGCGTCAATTCCTTCGGGTACCATAATAGAGGTTACCGAGAAACCCCTCTTATTTCCATCTCTTACCAGAAGCTGGAGACCTATTTTTTCCACTGCTTTCTGTGTTGCCAGTGCAAGCACCCTGTGCCTTTCAAATACCTTCTCCAGTCCTTCTTCAAATAACATATCCAGGGCTTTGTTCATTGCTACAATTATGGATATTCCTGGAGTCCAGGGTGTCTGGGGTGGTGTTTTTTGTGAATAATTTTTAGCTGCTGCAAGATCAAAATAAAAACGGGGAATATCTGATTTTTCATTTAACTTCCAGGCTTTCTCACTTACGCTTATAAATGCAATTCCAGTCGGTGCGCTTAACCCTTTCTGAGATCCTCCAATTACAACATCCAGACCCCATTCATCTGTCCTCAGATCCGATGCTCCCAGGCCGCTTATTGCATCTACTACTAGGATTGCAGGGTAATTTTTTACAATATTCCCTATAGCCTTTATATCATTTATAGCACCGGTTGATGTTTCGCTGAACTGAACCATAACCCCCTTAATATCGGGATTATCATCCAGAGCTTTTTTGATATCTTCGGGACTCACTGCATCTCCCCACTCATAATCAATGGAAATGACTTCCAGGCCGAACCTCCCGCTGATTTTCTTAAATCTTTCTCCGAAATTTCCAACACTGGCTACCAGCACTTTTTCCCCCGCAGAAAAGAAATTGGTCACTCCTGCTTCCATGGCACCAGAACCTGATGAGGTTAGTATAAAAAGATCATTATTGGTTTTAAAAAGTTTTTTAAGCTTTTCTGTGACCTCGATAAATATTTTTGAGAATTCCGGGGATCTGTGATGCATAAGAGGTCTGGCATGTTCCAGCAATACCTCCTCGGATATAGGAGTGGGGCCCGGAGTCATTATATATTTTTTTACCATTTTCAAACTTCCCTTTCTAATAGATTTATTATAAATATTATCCTACTAACATATATCCTTTTAATTAATATCCTGTTAATTAATATTTACTGCCCCTGCTGCAGGCAATTTTACCTGTTCTGACCAGCTCAAGTATTCCAAAGGGCCGCAGTAGATCTTCCAGCGCTCTGACCTTTCTGCTGTTTCCGGTAATTTCAATCATTAGAGATTTCTTGGCAACATCCACAATATTTGCCCTGAAAACACTCACTGTTTCCAGTATTTCGGGTCTGGTTTTAGAATCAGCATTTACTTTTATCAGAACCAATTCTCTTTCAACAATATTCGATGGATCCAGCTCCTGAATTTTTATTACATTTATTAACTTATAAAGCTGTTTTATGATTTGTTCAATGCTGTGTTCTTCCGCATTCACTTCCATAGTAATCCTGGAAATCTTTTCATCATCGGTAGGACCGACTGCCAGGCTTTCAATGTTAAACCCTCTTCTGCTGAAAAGCCCTGATATCTTTGCCAGTACCCCTGCTTTGTTCTCAACCAGAACTGATATAATATGTTTCATAATATCCCACCTTTCATCTTCTACACACCTTCTAACATTTCACTTTCTAACATTTCACTTATTGGGGAACCCGGTGCCACCATAGGGTAAACATTTTCTTCTCTGTCTATCCAGAAATCTACCAGTACCAGATTGTTTATCTCCAGAGCCTTTTTTATGGCACCCTCAACCTCTTCCTTTTTTTTAACCCTTAAACCAACCCCTCCGTATGCTTCTACTAACTTTACAAAATCAACACAATTATAAATACAGGTCTGGGAATACCTTTTTTTAAAGAAAAATTCCTGCCATTGTCTGACCATGCCCAAATATCCATTATTGAGAAGCATTATTTTTATATTTATTTTATTTGTAACTGCCGTGGAAAGTTCCTGCGACACCATCTGAATACTGCCGTCGCCTGCTATATCTATTACTGTTTTATCCGGCATGCCGATTTTAGCTCCTATTGCTGCAGGCAGTCCGAATCCCATAGTACCCAATCCTCCGGAAGAAACCAGTGTCCTGGGTTCGGTGAATTTGTAAAACTGTGCTGCCCACATTTGATTCTGACCTACTTCGGTACAGATAATTGCATCACCTCCGGTTAGTTCATATATTTTCTCTACAACATAAGCAGGCTTAACCTTGCTGGAATTCCGGTCATATTTAAGCGGATAGTCCTTCTTTAATTGTTTAATCCTTGATTGCCACTCTTTCCTGTCCGGGACTCCTTTCTTTTCAATATAGTTTTCGTATTCGTTTTTTAAATCCGTAAGAACTATTCTTGCATCTCCCACAATGGGAACCAGTACTTTAATATTCTTACCAATTTCCGCAGGATCAATATCTATGTGAATTATATCGGCATTTGGCGCAAATTCCGATAATTTACCAGTAACCCTGTCATCAAATCTGACCCCTACCGCAATAATGAGGTCAGCTTCCGTAAACGCAAGATTTGCATATTTGGTTCCATGCATACCGGCCATACTTAATGATAACTCACTAGTTTCCGGAAAAGAGCCCATTCCCAGAAGTGAAGTAATAACCGGAATTTTTGAAACCTTTACAAATTTTCTTAAAATATCACTTGCTCCTGAAGAAATTACTCCTCCTCCCGCAAAAATTACAGGTTTTTTGCTTTCGGCTATTTTTTTCGCTGCCTGCTTAACCTGTTTAAGATTACCCTTAAGTGTAGGTTTATATCCAGGCAGATTTATATCAACTTTAAAGTTCTCATCTATCAGATCAGTCGTTATGTCTACAGGAATATCAATTAGAACCGGACCCGGCCTGCCGGTAGATGCAATTCTAAAGGCTTCTTTTATTACTCTGGGTAACTCTTTAACATCTTTTACCAGATAATTATGCTTGGTTACAGGCGCAGCTATACCGGTTATATCCGCTTCCTGGAAGGCATCGGTACCAATCTGGGCTGTACCTACCTGTCCGGTTATAGCCACCATTGGTATTGAATCCATATATGCATTGGCAATACCGGTAACCAGATTAGTCGCGCCCGGACCTGAGGTGGCAATACAAACCCCGGTCTTTCCAGTTACCCTTGCATAACCATCTGCTGCATGTACCGCTCCCTGCTCATGCCTTACCAGTATGTGCCTTATATCACTGTCAAATAAGGCATCATATAAGGGAATTACCTTGCCTCCCGGATATCCGAATATTACTTCTACTCCCTCTTCCTTTAAACATTTTATTATCATTTGCGCACCGGTAATTTTAGCCATTGTAGTTTCACTCCCTATATTTGTAACAACTTTATAACACTTGAAATGATTTGATAATTATATCATTTTTTTATTCTTTTTTAAAAAATAAAACACCTAAAATTTATAAAACTATTTCAATACAGCCCCTTTTGCCGCTGAAGTTACAAGCCTTGAATACCTGGCAAGACAACCTTCTTTTATCTTCGCTTCAGGAGGCTGCCAGTTTTTCATTCTCTCTTTCATCTCTTCATCGCTTATAAGCAGATTTATCTTTTTTTCCGGTATATTTATTTCAATGAAATCTCCTTCTTCCACAATGCAGATTGGACCTCCAGCCTGAGCTTCCGGTGATATGTGACCAATAGAAGCTCCCCTTGTAGCACCGGAAAATCTACCGTCCGTAATCAGAGCAACTTCCTTATCCAGCCCAATCCCGGCTATAGCCGATGTAGGAGCAAGCATTTCTCTCATTCCCGGTCCCCCTTTAGGACCTTCATATCTTATTACTACCACATCTCCGGAATTTATTTTTCCATTCATTATAGCTTCCAGAGACTGTTCTTCACTGTCAAATACCCTGGCTTTTCCTTTATGATAATACATCGAAGGATCCACTGCCGATTTTTTGACCACGCATCCTTCAGGAGCAAGATTGCCCCATAAAACTGCGATACCTCCATCTTTAATACAAGGGTCGGAAACCTCTCTTATGACCTCTTTATTTAAGATCTCGGCACCTGATATATTCTCCCTTATTTTTTTACCGCTTACGGTTTCAAGCTCACCATTAATAAATCCGTTTTTTAAAAGCTCATTCATAACCGCTTCCACTCCGCCGGCGCTGTATAAATCCTCCATATGGTATTTGCCAGCCGGGCTTATTTTACATAAGTTAGGAGTCCTGCCGCTTATTTCATTTACAAGCTCCAGAGTAAACTCGATTCCCGCTTCACCGGCAATCGCAGGCAGATGCAAAACAGTATTGGTCGAACAGCCAAGTGCCATGTCTACTGCAAGTGCGTTCCTAACCGCATCTATAGTTATTATATCCCTGGGTTTTATATTATTATTTACAAGATCCATAACCTTCATTCCTGCAGTCTTGGCCAATCTTAATCTTTTTGAATAAAAAGCAGGGATAGTGCCGTTTCCGGGTAGTGCTATTCCTATCGCCTCTGAAAGACAGTTCATTGAATTAGCGGTGAACATTCCTGAACAGCTTCCGCAGGTAGGACAGGCTTCTTCTTCTATTACCTTCAAATCATCTTCTGTATATTTACCTTTTTTATATTTTCCAATAGCTTCGTAACAGGTATTATAATCAATGCTCTCGCCCTTGAATTTTCCAGCCAGCATTGGCCCTCCGCTTATCAAAATCGAAGGAATATTAAGTCTCAGTGCTGCCATAATCATCCCCGGCACAATTTTATCGCAGGATGATATCAGCACCAGACCATCAAAAAGATGAGCCATAGATACCGCTTCTATGCTATCTGCTATTATTTCCCTTGTAACCAGGGAATATTTCATTCCGATATGACTCATAGCCACTCCATCGCATACACCGATTGTCGAGAACTCCTGGGGCGTGCCTCCGCTTATCCTGATTCCTGCTTTTACCGCGTCTGCAATACTTGCAAGATGCATATGACCAGGTATTAATTCATTTGCCGAATTAACAACTCCAATTATAGGTTTTTTTATTTCTTCATCAGTATATCCTAAAGATTTAAGAATCGACCTGTGAGGCAGCCTTTCAACCCCCTTTTTCATAATATCGCTTCTCAATTTTCCTCCTATTCTCTGAAATTTCTTTAATATATATTTCAATCAATAAAGCATAACCAATACTTTGAGATTCTGATAAAAGATATTACAGGATTATTAGGTTAAGGTAAACGAGAATAATTATCCTGTAATCAGGATAGAATACCGACTAGAGTCAGCAGACTAATTAAGATTAAAAGAATACACAGGGAAAGAGCGGTAATGCTTTTTATATTACCGTCAAAATGAGTACTTATGGACTTGTTTTTAGGTTTATCCATAAAACTTTCTTTATTTGTATTCATAATAATTATTGAAAATTTGAAAATTTGTTTGAAAAAACATAATAGCATAGAAATACGACTAAAACAATTAAATAAATAAAAAAACAGGGCCTGAACCTCCTGTGGTCCAAACCCTGTTAAGTTTAATATTTATTTCTATTTTTTAATATTTATTCCTATTCTCCATAGTTTCCTACTCTGCTGAGGAGCTACCTGTTTCTATTACTTCAACCTTCGTTCCCTCTTTGAACGCAACATCTTCGCCTTTATTTATGGCTTCCTGAGATTTTGATCTATACTCCTGGGCCAAGAGATGTTTTTGATTTAAATTCAGCACACTATTAAAATGCTTTATAGCTTCCGAATAATATTTTAACCTGTACATAACCAGTCCCTGTTTGAACTCTTCATCAACTATTCCCAGTTTATTTGTAACTCCGTTTCTGCTTAATATCTCTTTTATATCATTACTGGGTCTTAAGTAGTTATTGGTCTCGTCTGTAAGCATAGTAAGTATCCCCACTACCTGGCCGTCAGTATTTAGAACCGGTCCCCCACTGTTTCCCGGTCTGGCATCTCCCTGAACCTGAAGCACTTCCGTACCACTGAGCATTAGCCTGCCGCTTATACTGCCGCTGGTTATGGTAGGATTCATTATATTTTCCTGGCCAATATCAGAAGTCCATGGATATCCTATGATTGTAAGATTATCCTGTATTTCTACCGTTGAAGAGTCCCCGACTATTGCACCTGAAAGAGCTTTTCCGGTCTGCGGTTGTATT
>DATBWS010000111.1:0-2306 GCA_036514675.1 Candidatus Hydromicrobium sp. | reverse complement strand
GGCAAAATTGAGGTATTTGGTCCTGAGGTCGATGATATAAAAGAGGGAGAAGTGCTTCCGTTAGGAGTCGAGGTGCTGGTTTATGGAAGAAAGATGCAGGAAGACTTTGAACCGGTCATGGAAAGGCAGATACATTATTTTACAAATTATGCTACCGGCATATTCCATATGGGACAAAGGGATATTATCTGGGTCAGGTTCAGTAAAGAAGCGGTAAAGAGTGGTTTTAAGATTAAACATTTAGGAACAATACTGCATGCTAAAATGCACTCGGTTTTTGGTAATATTATGGATAAGATTCAGATAAAGATTTACACCAATCCTGAAGATGTAGCAGCGCTCAAGAAAAAAGCAAAAGAAGTCTTTAGAATGAGAGATGAAAGGCTCAGGAATTTAACTGATGAATCGGTAGATACTTTTTACTCCTGTACATTATGCCAGTCATTTGCTCCCAATCACATCTGTGCAGTTTCACCGGAAAGGCCGGGTCTATGCGGCGCATATAACTGGCTGGATTGCAAGGCTTCCTTTGAAATTAATCCTGCGGGACCAAATCAGCCCATAAAGAAAGGCGAAACCATAGATGAAAGGCTGGGTACATGGAAAGGGGTAAATGATTTTGTTTATAAAGCTTCAAACCAGTCTCTGGAATCTTTTTCGGCATATTCAATGATGATAGATCCTATGACTTCATGCGGCTGTTTCGAGGTGATCGTAACCATTCTTCCTTCTACCAACGGAGTGATGGCGGTAAATAGAGAATATTCCGATATGACTCCGAGCGGTATGAAATTTTCTACCATGGCAGGGATGGTTGGTGGAGGGATCCAGACCCCTGGCTTTATAGGTATCAGTAAATTTTTTATCGGTTCACAAAAATTTATAAAAGCCGATGGCGGACTTAAGAGACTGGTATGGATGCCTAAAGCATTAAAGGTAGAAATAGGAGATATACTTGAAGAACGGGCCAGGGAGATGGGAATGGAAGAAGATTTTCTGGATAAGGTTGCCACGGAAGAAGAAGCAAAGACCGAAGAAGAGGTAATGCAATGGATACAGAAGGTAAGTCATCCTGTTATGGAAATGGAACCAATGATGTAGTGGTTAAAAAAATAAGATTAATTATTCTAAAAAACAAGGAGAGTATTAAATGGCACTGAGTGGTCTTGAAATATTCAAGAAACTGCCCAAGACAAATTGTAAGGAATGCGGATTTCCCACATGTCTGGCGTTTGCAATGCAGCTGGCAGCGGGTAAAGTGGAACTGGAAAAATGTCCCCATATTTCAGAGGAAGCAAAAGAAGCTCTTTCGGAAGCTTCCCAGCCTCCGATACTAAAAGTGGAAGTCGGAGCCGGAGATGAGTCTTTTACGGTTGGTGAAGAAACCGTAATATTCAGACATGACAGGACATTTGTAAATCAGAATGCATTTGCGGTAACCGTAGAAGATAATATGGACAGCGGCAAAATCGAAGAAATAGTAAAAAATGTAAATTCCATTGCATATGAACGGGTGGGCCAGATTTTAAAGCTGGATGCTGTATGTATTAAGAATAAATCCAAAAATAAAGAAAAATTTTTAAAAGTTGTAGGTGAGGTCGTCTTACTTACAAAAAAACCTTTAATACTGGTATCGGCGGATCCCGGGACACTAAAAAGTGCAGCTGATATGTTCAAGGAGAATAAGCCGGTTATTCATGCAGCTACGGCTGAAAATATAGATTTTTTTATCGCTATTGGAAAAGAGACCGGATGCCCAATAGCAGTTAGAGGTAAATCGTTTGAAGAAGTAGCGACATTAACCGAGAAATTACGCGGTGCCGGAATTAAAAACCTGTTAATAGATATCGGATCAAGGGATTTTAAAGATGATTTTTATAATCAGATCATATTAAGAACGGCTGCCATAAAACAGAAGAACAGGTTTTTTGGTTATCCTACCATAGTATTTCCCGATGAGATGACCGATGATCCTTTAAAAGAGACTTTGATCGCATCCGTTTTCGTAGCTAAATATGGTTCGATTATCATACTTTCGAATGCCGGCAGTCAAAATATATTTCCGCTGCTCATATACAGGCAGAATATATACACTGACCCCAGAAGGCCAATGCAGGTAGAACAAAAGATTTATGAAATAGGCAGCCCCAATGAAAGATCACCAGTCTTGATTACAACCAATTTCTCTCTTACTTATTTTATAATATCCGGCGAGATAGAAAGCAGTAAAATCCCTTCCTGGCTTTTGGTCATGGATGTCGAAGGTCAATCTGTCCTTACCGCATGGGCGGCAGGAAAATTTGTTC
>DATBWS010000110.1:0-13002 GCA_036514675.1 Candidatus Hydromicrobium sp. | reverse complement strand
TAAGCTGGGCTGTCATTTCATATTCACCTGAACTTGCAGGGTTCCAGTTATATTCGTAAGGAGGGGAAGTGAATGATTTTATTTCACTGTCATCTACCAGGAGTTTTATGATGTAATCCGTATTTTCCACTTCTTTTGCCTTAATCTCTACCGGAACAGCTTCATTTTGATTGACGAAATCAAAGACTTTATCATTGACCGGAGAAGATATAAAGAGTGAATATTCCACATTATTTTCAGTTTCTTCCTGTACACCGGAAAAGAAATTTAACGGCATGCAGCTTCTGACCGAGAAAAATATTATTACCGCTGTTATAAGGATTACTCCAAACAGGATGTAGGGAACTTTATCCAGTATAAATATACGTCTTTTGTGGTTCTTATTCATTCCTTCTCTTTTTTCCTTTCTTCAGTTATTTTCTGGGCCAGATTTGGAGGCAATTCTTCGTAATGCGAAAATTTTTGAATAAACCGTCCTCTCCCCTGGGTAAGAGATGTTAAATCAATAGTATAGTTGAAAGTCTCAGATTGAGGAACAGAGGCTTTAATAAGCTGTTTTTTATTTTCAATCGGGATTATCGAAATAATTTTCCCTCTCTTTGCGTTTATATCTCCGATTATATCTCCCATATATTTCTCCGGTACCGTGATTTCTAATTCAGTGATGGGTTCCAGCATAACCGGAGAAGCTTCCTGCATTCCTTTCTTGAAAGCCATAGATGCCGCTATTTTGAAAGCCATCTCGGATGAATCTACAGTATGATATGATCCATCGTATAAATTTACGCCAACATCTACTACCGGAGATTCTGCAAGAATGCCCTTTTGTAGAGCCTCTCGGATACCTTTTTCCACACCAGGTATGTAACCTTTAGGAATTGCTCCACCAAAAATACTATTTTTAAATTCAAAACCTCCGCCGCTCTGCAGCGGTTTGATTTCAATTAAAACATGTCCATACTGACCTCTGCCGCCGGATTGTTTTTTATATTTGTATTCTGCCTTAGCATCTTTTCTTATGGTTTCCTTGTAAGCAACAGCAGGCGTTAATATATCAATATCGATATCAAATTTCTCTTTTAGTTTCTCCTTGGCCATAGAAATATGCAGTTCTCCCATCCCCCAGATCATATTTTGGTGCACTTCCGGGTTTAGTTCCTGCTTTATGGTGGGGTCTTCCTGAATTAATTTGGACAGGCCATTGCTTATCTTTTCTTCATCACCTTTGCTCCTGGGTATAACTGCCCTGGGGAGGGTAGGAGAGAAATATTCTGTTGCAGGTATTTTTAAAGGCTGATCCTGGCCGGAAATAGTGTCATCATTTAAAATGTCCATAATTTTGGATACAGCCACAATTTCTCCGCATGAAGCTTCACTTACATCAGTCTGATTTTTACCCTGCAGTTTGAATAAGTTGGTAAATTTATATGTTTTTCCTGAACTGGATAAATAATAACTCTCATTAATCTTAATAGTCCCGGAAAAAATTCTAAATATGGATAACTTACCGATATAAGGATCTGCCATTGTTTTAAAAACATATGCAAGTACCGGTCTGTCAGGTGAAGACTTTATTTCTACTTCAGAATTTTTATTTAAATCCTGTGCCTTTATAGGTGGTATATCAAGAGCGGAAGGAAGGAGAGAGTTTATATAGTCCATTAAAATGTCTATACCAAAATTTTTACCGGAGGATATGGCAAATACAGGGATTACTTTACCGGCCATTACTGCTTTTTTGAAAATTTCGCTTATTACCTTATCATCAATTTTTTCACCTTCAAGATATTTATTAAGCAGTTCATCATCTGTCTCCACTATGGTTTCGATCAGTTCGTTGTGATGACCTTCGATTTGGCCTTTAATGTTTTCATCGACAGAAATTTTGTTACCTGCAAAATTTTTCTCTTTGTATTCATATGCCTGATTTTGAAGTATATCAACTACTTTTGAAAAATTTTCACCGCTGTTTAGTGGAACGGTTATAGGTACAAGTTTTAATTTATATTCACTTTTTATATCTTCTATAATTTTAAAATAATCTATATTTTCCAGGTCCAATTTGTTGAGTATAAAAAACATTGGTTTGGGATTTTTTGCCAGCAGTTCCATGACAAGTTCTGTGGGGGCCTGTACTCCTGATTTAGCGTCAATAACCAGAAGTGCACTATCTATTACTTTAATTGCAGCCTGAGTCTGGCCTATGAAATCCATGTATCCGGGGCAGTCTATTAGATTTATATTAAAATCTTTCCATTTATAATTAAGTATGCTTGAGCTGATACTGAAGCCTTTTCTGGTTTCCAGCGGACTAAAATCGGAAATTGTGTTTTTTGATTCTACGGTTCCCAGTCTGTCGATTGTTTTGGAATTAAATAAAAAGCATTCCGCAAGCGAGGTTTTTCCGGTCCCATTTCCAGAGATAAGTCCGATAACTTTGTTGTTGGAGCAACTTTTACCATTCATTAACATCCTCCCCGAAAGTGTCAGATTTTTTTGATAGCACTCAACCGCAATAAGGCAATAGAAGAAATATACCATAAAAATTTTTTTGTGTAAAAACAATATTGTGCCGCTGGTGCGGCTTAAAATTGACTGTGGGATAGGATTATATTTTTGCAATTGGTTATATGATATAATCTAAAGTTGTTTGTTTTTAACGTGAAAATATGTAAAATATTTTATTTTAGAAGTGAACAAAATAAAATAGTCAGGAGGTTATTATGGTAACAGGAGTAATTGTTGTTATAGCAGTAATATCGGGAATTGTAATACTGTTAATTCTAATTGGAATAGGTATATACAATTCCATAGTATCTTTAAGAAATAAAGTAGATAATTCATGGCACCAGATTGATGTACAGTTACGGAAAAGATATGATTTGATACCAAATCTGGTAGAAACAGTTAAAGGGTACGCGAAACATGAAATGGAAACCCTGCAGAATGTCATAAATGCCAGGAAGATAGGAATTGACGCCAAAACGGTAAAAGAGCAGGCAAAAGCCGAAAATATGATAACCGAGACCTTAAAGTCATTATTTGCGTTGTCTGAAAATTATCCTAACCTTAAAGCAGACCAGCATTTTTTAAGATTAATGGAGCAGCTAAACGGTATTGAAAGTAATATTGCTTATGCCAGACAATTTTACAATGATATGGTTATGCAACTTAATACCAGGATACAGATATTTCCGGGAAATATATTTGCCAGGATATTTAATTTCACTGCCAGAGATTATTTTGAAATAGAGGAAATTGCAGCCAGGGAACCGGTAAAAGTTCAGTTTTAGAAACAGATGGTTTGTCTGGAAAAAAGGTGTGATTTAAGTAATGTACGAACAAATTGCCAGCAACAGAGCAAAAACCGTATTTATAATAATAGGGTTCATCGCGTTTATAACCGCGGTGGGATTTGCCGTAGGTTATTATGTCGATTATCGCTATGGCATAAATAGCAGCTATTCTATACTGTTTATGGTATTTGCGCTAATACTGGCCATTATTATGAGTTTTTCCAGTTATTATTACAGCGATAAAATTGTGCTGGGACTGACCAGAGCCCGACCTATATCCAGAGAAGAAAATCCACAAATTTATTATATGGTGGAAGGGCTTTCAATAGCGGCGGGGCTGCCCATGCCCAGGATATATATGATAGAGGATGAGGGAATGAACGCTTTTGCTACCGGTCGTAACCCCCAGAACAGTGTAATTGTTTTTACCCGGGGCTTGCTGGACAACCTTGATGATGAGGAACTCAAAGGAGTTATATCCCACGAGCTTTCTCATGTAAAAAATTACGATATACTGCTGGGTACGATAGTAGTTATTCTGGTAGGAATGATTACTATAATAAGTAATATTATATTAAGAAGCTTTATTTTTGGCGGCAGAGGAAGGAGATCTGACAGGAGTTCGGGCGGAGGCATATTAACCCTTATTTTCCTTATAGTGGGAATAGCGCTTTTGATACTGTCACCGATAATTGCTACCCTGATAAGACTGGCAATCAGTAGAAACCGGGAATTTTTAGCGGATTCAACCGGAGCGCTGGTTTCAAGATACCCGGCAGGGCTGGCAAATGCACTCAAGAAAATAAGCAAGCACAGCGAAGTTAGAACTGCCAGCAGTGCAACTGCCCATCTGTTTATTGCCAATCCGTTTGGCAGCAAATCTAAGGTAATGTTTAGTAATTTATTTAATACGCATCCTCCTACCGAGGAAAGAATTAGAAGGCTGGAAAGTATGTCTTTAGGAGTGGGTGTAAAATAATGGGAGGTGTTTTAATAATATGGAAAAAGGAACATTAAAGGTAAAGGCAGGACTTGCTCAGATGTTAAAAGGCGGGGTAATAATGGATGTGACCTCGCCGGAACAGGCAAAAATTGCAGAGGAAGCAGGAGCAGTATCAGTGATGGCCCTGGAAAGGATTCCCGCCGATATAAGAGCGACAGGAGGCGTGGCAAGGATGACCGATCCTGAAATAATATTGAAAATTATGGATGCGGTCTCCATTCCGGTAATGGCAAAAGCAAGAATAGGACATTTTGCCGAAGCGCAGATACTGGAAGCCATAGGAATTGATTATATAGATGAGAGTGAAGTTCTGACTCCGGCAGATGAGAAATATCATATAAATAAATGGAACTTTAAGGTTCCCTTTGTATGTGGTGCTATAAATCTGGGAGAGGCTTTAAGAAGAATAGGCGAGGGTGCTGCAATGATAAGAACCAAAGGAGAAGCCGGTACCGGTGATGTTATAGAAGCGGTAAAACATATGAGGAGCATAAAAGATGAGATAGTCAGAATCGCCTCACTGCCAAGGGAAGAACTTATGACAGTAGCTAAAGAAATGGGTGCTCCCTATGATCTGGTGGTAGATGTTCATGAGAACAAGAAATTGCCGGTAGTTAATTTCTCGGCTGGTGGAATATCCACTCCTGCCGATGCTGCTATGATAATGCAGCTTGGCGCAGAAGGCATTTTCGTAGGTTCAGGGATTTTTAAATCTGAGAATCCTTCAAAGATGGCCCAGGCTATTGTTGAAGCTACTACTCATTATAATAATCCCGAAGTTTTAGCCAGAGTTTCCAGGGGACTGGGTAGTCCGATGAGAGGAACCGCCGTGTCAGCGCTTTCAAAGGAAGAAGTAATTTCAAATAGAGGATGGTAAGAAAAGAAGTGGATATAAGAGTTGGCGTTCTTTCCCTCCAGGGAGCTTTCAAAGAACATCTAACGAGACTTGAAGAGTGTGGCGTATCTGCGGTGGAAGTAAGGTTTCCGGAGCAGTTAGATAGAATTGATGGACTTATTATTCCCGGCGGCGAGAGTACCACTATAAATAAATTGCTTAAAAAATATAAATTCAAGGAGAGCCTTGATAAATTCTACCGGGAACATAAGCCTATATTCGGTACCTGCGCCGGTTTGATTCTGCTGGCGAAAAACATTGAGGGGGAAGATAAGAATTTAGGCTATATAGATATTGAAGTACGGAGAAATGCTTACGGACGGCAGGTGGATAGTTTTGAGGAACTACTAGATATAAGTTTTGATCAGAATGGGAACGGCAGGAAATTTAAATCCATTTTTATAAGGGCGCCAAAAATTCTAAGTGCAGGCAAAAAAGTTGTAGTGCTGGCAAGACTTAAGGAGGAGATGGTACTGGTGAGAGATAATAATGTTATGGTATGCGCTTTTCACCCTGAACTCACCGACGATTTGAGGATACATAAGTATTTTATAAATATGATTAAAAATTATAAAGGAGAGAATTGATGTCCGGGCATTCAAAGTGGCATTCAATCAAACATAAAAAAGCTAAGGAAGATGCAAAAAGGGGCAATATATTCGGTAAACTCAGCAGAAATATAATTGTAGCGGTAAAAGAAGGGGGAGGAAGTGATCCCAGGGACAATATAGCTCTTGCTAACGCACTTGCCAAGGCCAAGGAATATAATATGCCCCAGAGTAATATAGAGAGAGCTATTAAAAAAGGAACCGGAGAGATAGAAGGAGGAAATTTTGAGAGTATCCTTTATGAGGGTTATGGTCCAGGGGGCATAGCTATAATAATAGAAGTAATGACCGAGAACAAAAATAGAACTGCTTCGGATATAAGAAACATTTTAGGCAGATATAATGGAACTCTGGGTGAGAGCGGAAGTGTAAGCTGGCAATTTGAAAGAAAAGGTATAATAATAGTAGAGCGGAGTGAAGTTAAAAATGAGGAAGAATTTATGTTGAATATGATTGACAGCGGGGCGGAAGATATTGACGAAGATGATGATGTGTATGAAATAAAAACTCCTCCTGTTGAATTTATAAAAGTCAGGGAAACACTCGAAAAAAATAAAATAAATATAAAATCAAGCGAACTGGGACTTGTACCTAAATCAACTATTAAATTGTCTAAAGAAGATAGCGCTAAAACATTGAAACTAATCAATGCATTAGATGAACACGATGATGTCCAGAATGTAACTTCGAATCTGGAAATATCAGATGAGATATTAAGCGAAGTATAGATATTTAAAAATGACGGATGATAGAATAAGAATATTAGGAATAGACCCCGGACTGGAAACTACAGGAATAGGTATACTGGACATAAAGAGAGGAGATTATTATCCTGTATATTCCGATTGTATTATCACCAAAAAGAGCAAACCCATCTGTGAGAGATTAGAAGAAATTTATACGGTAATCAATCAGTTAATCAAAAAATACTGCCCTGATTGCCTGGTTGTTGAAGAGATTTTTTTTAATATAAATATCAAATCAGCTCTAGATGTTGGCCAGGCAAGGGGGGTTTCTATACTGGCCGGCAGTATCAATAATCTGGAGATATATGAGTATACCCCGCTGGAAGTGAAACAGGCTATTGTTGGTTATGGAAGGGCAACCAAGAAGCAGATAAAATATATGTTAAAGGTTATATTAAAAGTTGAAGATAATTTTTTTCATAAAAAAGATGATGCATGGGATGCAATGGCTATATCGGTATGCCATGCTAACAATAAAAAGTTTCAAGATAAGGTTAAAACTTTTAAAAAATATTGATAACTGTATATGATTGCTAAGATATTCGGGAAAATAATTAAAAAGTCACCTTCCAGCGTTTTAGTGCTGACCGGGGGAATAGGATTTGAGGTACTGATTTCAAGCAGGACTTTTGAAAAGATACCGGAAATAGGTTTGGAAATAGAACTTGATATATACACTCATGTAAGAGAAGATAAATTAAAGCTGGTAGGTTTCCTGGACCTCTCCGATAAAGATTTCTTTTTAAAACTGATAAGTGTTTCCGGGATATCAATTAAGATAGCGCTGAGTGCCCTGTCTATTTACAGCGGACAGGAGCTTGGAAGAATAATTTTAAACAGAGAAGTCGATCTGTTAAGAAGGATTCCTGGAATTGGTCTTAAACTTGCTGAGAGGGTGATCGTAGAACTCAAAGATAAGCTGGAAGATGTTAAAATAGGCGGTATTATTCATGGAGGTTTAGCGGAGAACGAAAAAATATATGAAGTGAAACAAGCCTTGAAGATCCTGGGGTATAATTCCAGAGAGATAGGTAAAGCCATATCCAGGTTAAGTATTGATATTGTGGAAAAAGAAAAAATTGAAAGTATACTGAAGATGGCTCTTAAAGAAATTTAAAATAATGATTAAGTGGATAAAATGACTGAAAAGAATGAAGAAAATAATGATATAAACCCCAAGCATATAAAAGTTGATACCGAGCTGGACAAGAGTCTGCGTCCCAGATCCATATCGGAATTTATAGGTCAGGAAAAGATAGTAGAAAATCTTCTAATATTTATTAAATCCGCAAAAAAAAGAAAAGAGCCATTAGACCATGTTATTTTATCCGGCCCGCCTGGTCTGGGTAAGACATGTCTGGCAGAAATAATTGCCAATGAGTTAGGAGTTGGTTTCAGGATTACTTCCGGCCCGGCTATTGAAAGGGCAGGAGATCTGGCTGCGATACTTACCAATCTGGAGAAATTCGATGTATTATTTGTTGATGAGATACACAGACTGAACAGGAGCGTGGAAGAGATTCTATATCCGGCCATGGAAGACTATAAGCTGGATATAATAATAGGAAAGGGTCCTTCAGCAAAATCTATCAGGATTGACATTGCGCCTTTTACCATTATAGGTGCTACAACCAGGATAGGGCTGGTGGCTTCGCCTCTCAGGGATAGATTTGGGGTAAACATAAGACTGGATTATTATGATAAAGGGAGCATTATCAAGATTATTAGAAGATCTGGAGCCATACTTGGTATAGAGATAACTGAAAAAGGTGCCGAAGTTATTGCCGGAAGGAGTAGAGGGACACCAAGAATTGCAAATAGACTACTGCGGAGAGTCAGAGATTATGCTCTGATGTCCAGTGATAGTGTAATAAATGAAGAGATAGCCGAAAAAGCACTGGGCAGACTTGATATAGATAAGCTGGGTCTGGATGTAGTGGATAAAAAAATATTGAATACACTGGTCATAAAATTTGATGGAGGTCCGGTAGGTGTGGGGACAATAGCGGCCTCAATAGGTGAAGAGGTGGATACTGTTGAAGATGTTTATGAACCATATCTTTTACAGCTTGGATTTGTAAAAAGGACTTCAAAGGGCAGAGTAGCCACCGGTCTGGCTTTTAAGTATATGGGAGTAAAAAAAGAAACCGATCCCGGACTTTTCGATAACTTGCTGGAAAATGAAGATTGAATTATTTGACTACAAACTTCCTCAAGAATTTATAGCTCAAAAACCGCTTCCCCGAAGAGATGAATCCAAACTTTTAGTACTTGACAGAAAAACCGGTAATATAAAGCATGATATTTTTTATAATATCCCCGATTATTTTGATAAGGGGGATGTTCTGGTATTAAATGAGAGCAAAGTCAGCCGCTGCAGACTGAAGGGTAAAAAAGAAGGGACAGGAGCTAATATTGAATGTTTTGTCCTGAGCAGGGTGGAAGATAATCAGTATATGGTATTACTAAAGCCTTCAAAAAGGATCAAACTTTTAGATAAAGTAACTATAGGCAAATATTATTTTACCGTTAAAACAAAGTTAGATTATGGCAGGGCAATAGTGGAATTTAACTCCTCTGCAGGTACTATTTTTGACCAATATGGCAGACTACCACTTCCGCCTTATATTAAATGCGATGATATAGATGAAGCCCGTTACCAGACTATATATGCCAGCAGAGAAGGCTCTTCTGCTGCTCCCACTGCAGGCCTTCATTTTTCGGATGAATTAATAAAGAAATTAAAAAATAAAGATGTTATACTGGCAAAACTGGGTCTGGATGTAGGTCTGGATACCTTCAGGCCTATTTCAACAGGTGAAATAGAAGAACATAAAATTCACAGCGAACATTATTACATCAAAGAATATGAAGCCAGGAAAATCAGACGGGCAAAAGAAACAGGTAAAAGAATTATTGCGGTAGGTACTACCACCGTTAGAGTTCTGGAAACTTTGATGTCCAGACATGGAAAGATAATAGGAGACAGCGGAATGACTGATATCTATATATATCCCGGTTATAAAT
This sequence comes from Candidatus Hydromicrobium sp., assembly GCA_036514675.1. Taxonomy (GTDB): domain Bacteria; phylum Actinomycetota; class Humimicrobiia; order Humimicrobiales; family Humimicrobiaceae; genus Hydromicrobium. The sequence goes on along the minus strand of DATBWS010000110.1, from coordinate 3,427 downwards.
TCAGAGCTGTAGATTGGATGATTACCAATTTCCATCTTCCCCGTTCAACTCTTCTGGTAATGGTATCCGCCTTTGCAGGAAGGGAGAATATTTTAAATGCATACGAGAAAGCAAAGCAAAATAGTTACAGATTTTATAGTTTTGGGGACTGCATGTTAATAAAATGAAACTGCTCAGTCATCAAAAGAGAATTCTTTATTAGTTATAACTTTCAGGCAGGCTTCAGCTATTTTAGGATTATAAAGTTTTCCTTTATTTTTCCGGATTTCATCAATAGCCATTTTAATACCAAGAGCAGGTCTGTAGGGTCTATGTGAAGACATTGCTTCCACAACATCCGCTATACCGATAATTTTTGCTTCAAGAGTTATATCCTTGCTCTTAAGACTGCTGGGATAACCGGAACCATCTTCTCTTTCGTGATGCTGTAAAATAATTCGATCTATTGGGTAATGAAAATTTATTTTCTTAATGATATCAAATCCTACCTGGGGATGGGTTCTTACAAGCTTGAACTCTATGTCGGTTAATTTACCGGGCTTGGAAAGAATAGAAGGTGGTATATTTATTTTACCTATATCATGGATTGCTGCCGCGGTTCTTATAAATTTAATTTTTTCATCGCTGAGTTTTAATTTTTTAGAAATTTTTATGGCCAGTATGGTCACTCTTTTTTGATGTCCGGCTGTGTAAGGATCTCTTGTTTCTACTATCGTAGCCAGGGTAGTTATAGTATCATTTAATATTTTTTCCAGTTCTTCGTATGCTTTTTTTCTTTCGGTAATATCAACAAAGCTACCCATAAAATATTTTATTTCCCCTTTACTTCTTATGGGCCGCAAAGCAACTTCAACCCAGAACTTTTGCCCTTTTTTATTTATAAATGGTAATTCAAGCTTATCTATTCCTTTGTTTAAAGCTTGTCCTAAATTTGAATGATAGATATTTTCCATTCCTTTTATCCAGTATGGGCGTGGAGGTTTACCATCAATAATTTCTTTGGAAGAAAAACCGGTTAATTTTTCAAATGCAGGGTTAATGTATTTCATAGATTTATCCTGATTCATAACATAAATTGGACTTGGAGAATTATTAAGGATAATTTTGTTGAATTCCTCACTATCTCTTAATTTTTCCTCTACCTGCTTTCCGGCCGTTATATCTGTTATAAAACCCTCAAGCATCTGTAGATTACCATACGGTAGTGGGAGAAACTGGCCTACCTCTGAAACCCATTTTATTTTATTTTCCGCAGTAATTATCCGGTATTCAAGATGGAATTGTTTTAGTTTTTTTATTGCTTTTTTGACATCATCTCTCACAATCTTTCTGTCTTCCGGATAAATAAGTTCTTCATAAGAGATTTTATTATTTAGTATTAAATCTTCCGGTCTGTAGCCGGTTAGCTGAAAACAGCCTTTACTGACAAATTCCATGGTCCAATTACTATCGTTCCTGCAGTAATAAACCATTCCGGGAAGTTCATTTATCATCGGGGAGTGAAAAAGCTGGTTTTTCCTTACGATGTCTTTTATATATTTATCTTTGTCCTTTATTTTTTCCAGCCTTGAAAGATCTTCATGCAGTTTTGCATGCAATTTTATAAATTCCTCTATTAATTGTATTTCTGCTGTCATTTTATTATAAAAATTTATAGGTTTTGGAGAATCCTCTTTTCTTATTTTAATATTTTAATAATACTTAAAATAGATATAAATATATTCTACTGCAACTCTAAAAATAATAAAGAGTGCGGAAATTTGATATACCTTTTATAATAATTTGCAAGACTGATATAATGTAATGTTTAAGAAAGCTTCAAACAAACAGTTACCTGGATTGAATAAAAGCTGTTAGTATCAAAAAGGAGAAAATATGGAGCGAAAAAGAATATCGATATGAACCGGAGGTAAAGCTTGGTTAATATTTTAATATGGGCACTAATTATCTTTGTTGCAAGAATTATTGATGTTAGTCTTGGTACTATTAGAGTAAACATGATAATAAGAAAAAAGAAAACTATCGCCGCTCTGGTAGGTTTTGTTGAAGTTACTATATTTATATCAATCATTGTCAGGATAATTAAAAATATTGACAATATTTATGGAATACTTGCTTATGGAGCCGGCTTTGCGGTGGGGACAGTTATGGGTATTTTAATATCCGAAAAATTATCCCGTGATCTTGCAAGTACGAATATTATTTCCATAAAATATAATAAGGAAATAAAAGAGTTACTTTTAAGAGAGGATTTCGGGTTTACCTGTTATAAAGGTGCTGGAAGACAGGGCGAGGTGGAGATCATTAATGTGGTATGCAGTCATATTAGTCTTCCAAGACTGAACAAATTAATACATGATCGGGATCCGGGTGCTTTTGTGGTGAGTCATATGCTGGACAGGACACGGGGAGGATTTATTAGAGGGTTAAAGAAAAAGTGATAAGGTGGTATGGAAACTTTTAATTTTAAACTTTTATTTTATTTTACGTCTAATATGCTGTAAAAAATAGACATAAAAAAAATTTTTTAAATTTTAGTTTACAAATAAAATGAAAGTATTAATATAATAAAAAAGTTTAGTAAAATATTAATTTAAAAAGGGGTGTAATAAATGAAAGGAGATTCCTCAAATTGCGAACCTCCCCAAAAGAGTATCAATTCAAATTCCTATAAAAAGACCATCGGGCCGATATCAAATCTGGAAGAGTATCTGAAGCCCGACTGGTGGAAAAATATTTTTAACTCAACGTATTTAAAAACTGATGGTGATGTTGTAGATGATAAACAGATTACCAGAAAAGAAGTAGACCTATTCATAAAAATTCTAAATTTATCCCCGGAAGACAAGATACTGGACCTGTGCTGTGGACAGGGGCGGCATTGTATTGAGCTGGCAAACAGGGGATTCAAGAATGTTGAAGGGCTGGATCGGTCTCATTACTTAATTCAGAGAGCAAAAAAGGAAAGCTTAATGATTAAGTTCAGAGAAGGTGATGCAAGGAAATTGCCTTATTCTCCCGACACATTTGATGTAGTAATGATTTTGGGTAATAGTTTTGGGTATTTTGAAACTTCCAAAGAAGATATGATGGTACTTAAAGAAGTCTTAAGGGTACTGAAACCCTGGGGAAGATTTTTAATTGATTTATCCGATGGAGAATATTTAAAGGAAAATATTAAATCCAGGTCATGGGAGTGGATAGATAAAAAGTACTTCGTCTGCCGTGAACGCTCGTTATCTTTTGATAAAACCCGTTTAATTTCAAGGGAGATAATAAATGATGTTGATAATGGGGTGGTTACAGATCAATTTTATGCCGAGCGGCTTTATACCCAGGAAGAAATAATTGAATTCTTGAAGCAAGCGGGATTCAGTAATATTATTTCGCATGGCACGATAACACCGGATTCAAAAAGAAATCAGGA
>DATBWS010000109.1:0-5768 GCA_036514675.1 Candidatus Hydromicrobium sp. | reverse complement strand
GATTTTAAAAATAAAATAGGCAGGACCAATTTTGCCCGGGTAGTACTTGAAAAAAAAGATGACAGGTATTTTTTCCGCTCTACCGGTATACAGGGATCAGGCATATTAACCTCTATGGTGAAAGCTGATGGCATTGCAGTTTTTCCAGAAGATGCCGGGGACATTAAAAAGGATAGCGAGTTTGAAGTTTTTTTATTAAAAGGGTAGGCGAATTCAAAGGTTGCAATAGTATGTGCAATTTTAATATAAGGAGATCTGGAAAAACGTTTGAAAATCTATATTTCAAATAATATAATCAAGTGTTAGTATAAATTATAAATAAGTAATATTTAAAAAAAATAAATATTGTCTCCGACTTAAATTTTCTAAGGCTTTAAAGCTACGAAGTTTAAGCGGTAGGGTTGATTTGGAAACGAATTAGCCTCCCATGTTTGGAAAGGAGACTTAGTTTGGGTTATTATTATATTAAACCAGCAAGAGCTCCTTGCTGGTTTTTTAGATTATTGCATTTTGTCTGGTTAGTATAGAATTCCCTTAAGTCATATTAATATTAATGGTAAAGTTGGCATTTTTAATGTTCGAAAAAGATAGAAGAATATTAAAAGTAGAAAGAGAGAAAGTACAAAATGAAAAAATTTAAATCATTAAAGCTAAGTTTAATTTTTATAATATCTATATTTATAATTATTGCTTTAGTTTTTGCATTTTCTTGTAAGGGTAAAGATAATGAAATCATTCTAGCAACTACCACTAGTACTTATGATAGTGGCCTTCTGGATGTATTGATCCCTGCTTTTCAAGAAGAAACTGGTTATAAAGTAAAGCCAATAGCAGTTGGTACAGGAGAAGCTATTGCTCTGGGTGAGAGGGGAGAGGCAGATATTATACTGGTTCATTCAAGAGAGGCAGAAGATAAGTTTGTTGAAGAAGGCTACGGAATAGACAGAAGAGATGTAATGCATAATGATTATGTAATAATAGGTCTGGAAGCCGATCCAGCAAATATTAAAGGACTTACAGCAGTAGAAGCTTACAGAGCTATTTCTGAAAATGAAGCTCTATTTGTTTCGAGAAGTGATGATTCCGGTACCAATAAAAAGGAAATAGAAATTTGGGAAGAAGCTGGAATTACTCCTCAGGGTGACTGGTATATGGAAAGTGGTCAGGGAATGGGCGAAACTTTAAGGATTGCTGATGAAAAACAGGCTTATATTATGAGCGATAGGGGAACTTATCTATCCTTGCAAAATAGTCTTGAACTGGTTATTTTAGTGGAGGGTGATGATATACTCTTTAATCCTTATGGAGTAATAGCAGTAAACCCGGAAAAGCATAAGGACATAGATATAAATTATGAAGGAGCCAAGGCCTTTGCAGATTTTATAACTGGAGAGAAAGGCCAGGCTATAATTAAAGAATTTGGCATGGAAAAATATGGTCAGCCATTATTTTACCCGGATGTAATTAAATAATTTTATGGATATTATCTGGCAGGGAATAAAACGAGCAGCGATTTTAATTTTCACCGGAAATCGGGAGATATATGAGATTTTGTTTTTGACCTTGAAAGTTTCCGGAAGCGCAGTATTTTTCTCTATGCTTCTGGGGATACCGGTAGGTGTTCTTGTAGGATTAAATAAATTTACTCTAAAGAGATTAGTTGTAGCAATAATAAATACCGGAATGGGATTGCCACCAGTGGCAGCAGGTCTTATAGTTGCATTGTTTATATGGAGAAGTGGACCGTTTGGATTTTTAGAGTTGATGTATACTCCTGCTGCCATAGTGATAGCCCAGGTGCTTATTGCCTCTCCTATAATTGCAGGTATAACTCTGGCGGCTGTCCAGCAGATTGACCCCAAGCTCATACAGCAGGCATTATCACTAGGGGCAAATAGATTTCAGGTATTCTGGATTCTAATAAGAGAAGCAAGATTGCCTGCCCTGGCAGCAATTATGGCCGGTTTTGGAGGAATAATATCGGAAGTGGGGGCGGTGACCATGGTAGGCGGAAATATTAAAGGGGAAACCAGAGTTCTTACTACTGCTACCGTTCAGATGGTCAGAATGGGTAACTTTGCTGTAGCAATCGCTCTGGTGGTAATACTGCTGATCCTTGCATTCGGAGTAAATTTTCTACTTACTTTAATACAGCAGAAGGAAAGTGTAGGATGGTTCAGAAGATTTTAAGAATTACCGGATTAAAAAAAAGATATAATAGTAAATTCTGTTTGACTGTCGATAATATTTATACAGAAAAGGGAAAGATTCTTACCATAATCGGACCAAATGGCTCTGGTAAATCTACTTTGATAAGACTTATTAATCTTCTGGAAAAGCCGGATAGCGGAAAAATATATTTTAATAATTGTGAAATAAGTGGTAGAGGTGTCAAATCTACAGAAGTAAGGAAAAAAATGGCAGTGGTTTTTCAGGAACCCCTTCTTTTCAATACATCGGTTTACAATAATATAATAATGGGATTGAAAATAAGAAAAATAAAAATATCAGAAGTCAAGGATAGAGTTGATTATTTTATCAATAAATTAAAAATCGAAAGTCTACTTAACCGGAGCACCAGGAATCTTTCCGGTGGTGAGAAGCAGAGGGTATCACTAGCCAGAGCAATGGTTCTTGATCCTGAGCTGCTGCTCCTGGATGAACCTCTGGCAAATATTGACCAGAGTTCACGCGAAAGTTTACGCCTGGATTTATTTGAAGTGCTGAAGAGTTACGGTAAATCGGTAGTGTATGTCACCCACGACCGTAACGAAGCTATGGTGCTGGCAGATGATATCGCAGTGATGGATAAGGGGAAAATATTACAGTTCGCCGGGAAGGAAGAGGTGTTCAGGAAGCCTAAAAATGAGTTTATAGCCAGATTTGTGGGAGTTGAGACGATAGTAAACGGGATTATCCTTGAAAGCAGAAGAAATGTCTGTCGAGTTGGAACAGGTGAAGAAAATAACAATAATGAAATATTTGTAGTTGGCAGTGAAAAAAAGAATACTGCAGTTACTCTGGCTATAAGACCAGAAGATGTAATATTGTATAATACAGATATATCTTCCAGTGAATCTTCTGCCATGAATCTTTTTAAAGGGAATATAATAGAAATTAAGGATATTGGAATATTTAAAAGAGTAGAAATAGACTGTGGTTTTGCCTTGAGCTCTTTTGTTACCCAGGATTCCATCAGCAGACTAAATCTGTCTGTGGGAAGGAAAATCTTTGCAGCGGTAAAGGCAAGTTCCATACATATGTTTAAAAGATGAGGAAATAAGGAGATAATATTTCTTTAATAGTGTATCGTGGATAATAAGTAGAGTTATGAAAGAACAATTGATAGATAATTATAATAGAGAGATTGATTACCTAAGACTCTCGGTTACTGACCGTTGCAATTTAAGGTGCATATACTGTATGCCTGAAAAAGGAATCAATCTGATGGATAAAAGAGAGCTTTTAACTTTTGAAGAAATATTGGAAGTGGTAAGGATACTGTCTGAACTTGGAATAAAGAAAATAAGACTTACCGGGGGAGAACCACTTCTCAGAGATAATATACTGGATTTGATCCAAAGCATTAGAAGCATTCCGAAAATTGAAGACATTTCCCTTACCACTAATGGGACGTTGTTGGATAGATTTTTAAAAGATATTTACAGGGCTGGTATAAGAAGAATCAATGTAAGTATGGATAGTTTGGATCCAAAAAAATATAGGGAGATTACCAGGGGAGGAGATCTCAGTAAAGTCCTGGCAGCTGTAAAAAGATCTATCCATATGGGTTTTGAATCTGTGAAAATAAATGTGGTGCTCACCAGTTTATTTGACTGTGAAGATTCTTTAGAATTTATTAAGCTTGCCATGGAAAAACCGGTAAGTGTTCGGTTTATAGAAATGATGCCTATATCAGGCTTGGATACAGTGGAATGCAGCAGTAATATGGTTGATGCAGACAGGCCGGAAATAAGTATAAACGATATTCTTGGATATATGGGTAAATACGGAGATTACAGGCGAGTAAAAGAGTTTAACAGGTATGGTCCAGCAATCTATTATAAGGTCGAAGGAAGTAAAGGTAAGATTGGTTTTATTATAAATAAAAGGGAGTCCTGTTATTACTGCAACAGGATAAGGCTTACTCCTAAAGGAACTATAAAATTATGTTTGTTTTCCAGTTCAGAACTTGATATAAAAAAAGAGCTTAGAGGTGGCTCTGATAGTGGTAGAATGAAAAAAATTATTAGAGATTTTGTAAGGGGAAAACCGAAGGACAGAAATCATAATACAAGTTGTAAAAGAAAAAATGATCTGCAAATTGGCAGTTCCATGAATGAAATTGGAGGGTAGATAAAAATGAAAGATTCGGAAAACTTTACTCATATAGATGAGCAGGGCAGGGCTAAAATGGTTGATGTGAGCAGTAAAAAGGCAACTTTAAGAACTGCTAAAGCCAGGGGATATATTATTTTGAATAAAGATATCATCGGTAAGATTAAAGATAACCAATTAGAAAAAGGCGATGTCTTAACTGTAGCAAAAATTGCCGGGGTGAATGCGGCAAAAAAGAACTGGGAACTGATTCCACTCTGTCACCAGATAAAGCTTACAGATGTAAACACAGATTTCAGGATACTGGAAAGGGAAAATAAAATAGAGGCAGTAGCAGAGGTAAAAGGTTTTGATGTTACCGGAGTGGAAATGGAAGCTCTTATGACAGTAAGCATCAGTCTGCTGGCTATATATGATATGTGTAAAGCAGTTTCAAAAGATATGAGAATAGAAGGAATAGAACTTTTAGAAAAAACCGGAGGAAAAACCAATTATTTTAAAAAGTCCTAAGGATGGAGGATGCTGTATTTTGAAAAACAAGGGTGAAATAATTTCTATAAATGTAAGTAAAAATAAAGGTGGTAAAAAGAAACCTGTAGATGAAGTTACCATAAGTGAATATGGTATAGAAGGAGACGGGCACAGCGGAAACTGGCACCGACAGGTAAGCTTGCTTTCATATGAGAGTATTAAGGATATTAACAGCAAGGGCATTGATGCCAGTCCTGGAGATTTTGCTGAAAATATAACTACGTCGGGTATAGATTTAAAGAGACTGCAAATCGGAGATATTTTGACAGTAGGAGAAGAAGATGGAGTAATGCTTGAAGTTACCCAGATCGGAAAGGAGTGCCCCAAACCCTGTAGTATTTATTATTTAATGGGTTCATGTATAATGCCGCAAGAAGGGGTATTCTGTAGGGTCCTGCAGTCGGGCAAGATAAAGGTTGGAAATAAAATTATATGCGTCTTGTAAGAAAGACTTTTAAAAATAAGGAATAAAAACATTTTTTTATATTTTGTAAAAAATTATAATTGTAAAATTTAAAAGGTAAAATTTTATGAAAAAACTATTAAGAGTAGCAATCATCACTGTTAGTGATAAAGGACACCGGGGAGAGCGTGAAGACAGAAGCGGTAAATATGTAATGCAATATTTCAAAGAAAAAGGATGGGAGATTGCTGATTACGAAATAGTACCTGATGAAAAAGATATGATAAGTAAAAAACTTAAAGATATCTCAGATAACGAAAAAGCAGATCTGATCTTAACCACCGGGGGCACCGGCTTTTCACCCAGAGATGTAACTCCTGAGGCAACTGATGGGGTTATTGAGAAAAAGGTTCCCGGGTTTAGTGAGATAATAAGGATTGGAGGTCAGAAAAAAACTCCCAGAGCTATTCTTTCAAGGGGAGTAAGCGGGATAAGG
>DATBWS010000108.1:0-3206 GCA_036514675.1 Candidatus Hydromicrobium sp. | reverse complement strand
CCAAATATTTCTTCTTTATAAACTTCAAAGGAAATATCATCAACGGCCTTTATTTTCCCATAATACTTATGTAAATTTTTTACCTGGATTACAGCTTTATTCATAACCGGTAATTCTTTATTAAATTTTTACAGTATAGTTATATTATTATAATCAGTCAAGATGATATTTAGTTAATAACATCTATTTTAATTACCCGGATTAGGAAGAAATAAATCCTTCATTTTATTTAAAGGATTTACTAGAAAATAGAACGGGATAAAAAAGTGTCCGGGTATAAATTTAAATTATTTTTAATAATTATTTAATTTATTTTTAACAATAAGCACTTTAATATTTGGTAGAATTTGCTTTAATAACATTGGTGAAAATTTTAATGAAAGGAGAAACCAAAGTGATAAAGAGTAAAAGTAACTTATGGATATCAATGGGCCTGGCCATAATAATATTATTCCTGGGAAGTACTATTTTTTCCGGCTGTAAGGAAGAAACTGCCACAGAGGAAGAGTTGGCTGAAGAAGAAACAGCAGCTGAAGAAGAACTTGAGGTAAAACAATTCGAAGGTCAGGAACTTCTTATTTCCGGTTCCACCACCCTTCTTCCATTTGCCGAACCGGTAGCAGCTGCATTCATGGATAAATATGGAGGATCTATAACCATAGCCGGCGGCGGGTCCGGGACAGGTATATCAGAATGCATAAATGAAATCAACGATATTGCCAATTCATCAAGACAGGTCAAAAGCGAAGAAATAGAAGAAGCGCAGTCGATAGGGATCGAGCTGGTTGAAGTGCTGGTTGCTTATGATGGTATATCTATAATACTAAGCGGAAATATAGAAGGAGTGGAAGAGCTCTCGATAAGACAGCTGTCCGATATCTTCAGGGGCATTATTACAAACTGGAGCGGTGTCGGAGGTCCAGACGCGGAGATTATACTGGCTTCAAGAGATTCAGCTTCGGGAACTTATGAATACTTCCTTGAAGCCGTGGTTCAGATAGAAAAGAGTGAAGAAGAAAACGATTTTACACCAATGGTATTGGCTCTTCAGTCCAACGCTGACATAGTAAATACGGTAACCACAACCGATAACGCCATTGGCTATATCGGGCTGGGTTATTTACAGGAAGCACTTGATAAAGGCGCCAGGGTGATAACTGTGGAAGGCATCGGATCATCCGTTGAGACGGTAAGAGATGGCACTTATCCAATATCCCGAGGCCTTTTTAATTATTATCGTGAAGGTGATTTAAACGAGATGGGTCTTGCTTATCTTGACTTTATTCAAAGTGACGAAGGCCAGGAAATTACTCTTGATACCGGATTTGTTCCAATAAACTAATAGCATTGGTATAAGATGAAATAAATGTCTGACATCCAAACTGGATCATAAAAGGATTACATGGTGACGGGGCTATAGAACAGGATAATTCTATAGCCCCGGTATTTTTATAAGATTTAAAATGTAAGCTAAAGAATATCTGTTATAATATTGTTTTGATGAAGAAGCTGAGATTAAAATTAAGAGGCATTCAAAATTTTCTTATCGGCAAGTTCATTTTTGTAAATGGGATTATTTCCATAATCATTTTAGGATTAATACTAGCTTTTTTAATTTATAATTCGATAAGATTTTTTTCCTCATACCCCTTTTTTGATTTTATTTTTGGTACCAGATGGTCCCCTACAGTAACCGAAAAGTTTGGATTCGTGCCGCTGATGGTTGGATCTCTGGAAGTTGCTTTTGGAGGTATTCTGATAGCAATACCCCTGGGTGTGGGAGTGGCCATATATATCGGGGAACTGGCACCAAGGTTTATAAGGGAGTTTTTTAAACCAATTATTGAAGTGCTGGCTACAATTCCGTCAGTGGTTATAGGTTTTATCGGTTTAAAGACCATAGTTCCTCTGGTAAAAAATGTCTTTAACTTGAGCATTGGTCTTACGGCACTTGCCGGTTCTATAACGCTGGCTTTTATGAGTCTTCCCACTATTATATCTATTTCCGAAGATGCCATAAATGCGGTACCCACCAGGTTCAGGCATGCTTCGCTGGCTCTGGGGGCAACAAAATGGGAGACCACAATAAGGACCGTATTTCCTGCGGCATCTTCGGGCATTATGGCTGCGGTGATGCTGGGATTGGGAAGAGTAGTAGGTGAAACTATGACCGTCCTGATGATAACGGGAAATTCCCCCCGAATCGTATTTTCCTGGTTGCAACCGGTTAGGACCATTACCGCTACAATTGCAGCAGAGATGGGGGAAACTGTTCAGGGAGGATTGCATTATTCTGCATTGTTTGCAATAGGCTTGATACTATTCATTATAACTTTTTTAATTAATTTAATAGCAGACAGATATGTAGAGAGAATAAGAAGTTTTTAATTTTATAAATTTAAAATGAAAAACAGGTATCTAAAACAAAACCTCTGGTATTCCATATTACTTTTTTTAAGTATTATAGTAATCAGTTTTGTTTTTGGCATCATAATATACCTGTTTGTTAAAGGAGGGCCTGCCCTGAGCTGGGAATTTATATCCCAGAAGCCAAGAGCGGGAATGCGCGAGGGAGGGATACTACCTGCTATTTTAGGCACCTTTTATCTGGTAATCGGTACGGTTATAATTGCTTTACCCATAGGAGTGTTTTCGGCTATTTATCTAAATGAATATGCCAGGAAAAATAGACTTACCAGGATCATAAGACTGTCTATCATAAATATGTCCGGCGTTCCTTCGGTAGTATTCGGATTATTCGGGCTGGGCTTTTTTGTCATGTTTTTAAAGTTTGGCAAATCCATACTTGCGGGCTCTCTTACTCTGGGATTTCTTATTCTTCCTATAATCATAACTACGTCCGAGGAAGCATTAAAAAGTGTTCCGGATACATACAGAAGCGCTTCATTTGCACTGGGAGCAACTAAATGGCAGACTGTTGTAAGGATAGTATTGCCACAGGCACTTCCAGGTATAATCACCGGTTCGGTTATCGGTATTGGCAGGGCAGCCGGCGAGACTGCACCTATAATCTTTACCGTAGTCGCATTTTCACAACCGAATCTTCCAAATTCGATTTTCAGCCAGGTAATGGCTCTTCCCTATCACCTTTATGTCCTGGCAACACAACTTCCCAATGCTCCGGAAGACATGCAATGGGGTACCGCTCTTGTACTGTTAATACTGGTGTTATTTTTTACCGTAAT
>DATBWS010000107.1:0-3511 GCA_036514675.1 Candidatus Hydromicrobium sp. | reverse complement strand
TTATTTCTTTTTCCTCTCCTATTCCAAGCTCTTTCAGATCCCATATAAGCCCCCTTATATCGTCACTCCAGCTGATTCCTTCGGGAGTACCTGACTGGCTGATATAAGTCGCCCCGGCCGGTGTGGGACAAATAACTCTATAATCACTTTCCGTTTTTTCACCGGTATTTCTAATGATGATTTTTACATTTATGATCTCGCCGGCCCAGAGATGCCCGCCGTTTTCATCATATAAAAATGCTTCCGATGTGGTTAAGTCAGTAAAAAGTTTTAATTCTTCTTCTACTGATTTTTCAATAATATCAGACCCATATTTTAAGGTACTTTCATCAGTAATAAGAAGTTCCTCAGCGGTTAAATTATCTTTTACCCTTACCCTAAATGAAAAAGTTTCAGGTTTATTTATTTCTACATTATCAATGTTCCATAATACACTACCATCCTTATATTCACCTGTATCGGTAATAGAATCTTCAATTATATCCACATATTCCGAGAAATTACTTTTAATTTCTACATCGGCAGCATTCATATCACCGGTATTCTTTACTATTAATTTATATTGTATGACATCGCCCAATCTTAAAATCCCGCCGTTTTCATCAATGGCTTCCAATTTAAAATTACTAAGATCCGGGCTGCTTTCTACCGTGCTTATTAAATCTGCATTAATATCATTATTGAAATTCTCTCCACCGGTCCTATAATTAAATTTTACTCCCCGTAATTTTATCAAAGTACCGTTATCCAGCGGTTTTTTTACTTCTACTATAAAATCTATCGTACCTTCTTCATTTCCTGTGACATTGCCAACTTCAAAAGCAAATGTTCCATCGGCGTTTTTTGAGATATCATTATGATTTGATGATATAAAAACCGTATTCTCCGGTATCTTCAACTCTATTGCAAAATCTTCTACCGCTTTTTCCCCTGTATTTTTATAATTTATTGTATATGTTATCCTGTCCCCGGGTCTCGAATATTCGCCGGAGCTGGCGGATATAAAATTAAACCTCTCGTCACTAAATTTTGGCGGATAAATTTTAAAATAATAATAGGTAAAATAAGATACCGATACCACAATAACGAATATAACCGCAAGATAAATCCATCTTCTATTATTCTTTATGTACTTTAAAAATCCTTTACTCATTTTTTTTTACTTCAGAATCATTATATTTTTAAAACAGCTTTATATTATAACAAAAAATTTATCTTAAAATAAAGCTTTATTAATTTTTTATCTCTATTTCAATATTGTCACAATTCAAATAGTTTTTATGATTAGTTATTCTGAATTTTATAAAGGACTCTCCAGAACCGATACCCACAAGTTTTAAAATCAGATTGATTTCATCTTCTCTTTTAACAATATATGAATCATCTACCCACATATATACACCATTACTAATGCCGGGATACTGGTTAATATAGCCGATGGGATTGACTTCCATAAGTTCGATATTCTCCGGAAGTTCCAGTTCAAGTGAGTCAATTTTAACATTCTCATTATTAGTGTTTTTTATAGTATATTCTACAGTAAATTCTTCACCAATTTCTTTAATATGCTCATCAATCGTATATTCGATTACAATGTTTCTATCAAGATTTAAATAATCTACATATTGATTGGGCGGGATATAGCTGTTAAATTCAACCCTTTTTATATCATAGAGATTTATTGTTCTCATATCCTCAATCCCGTTACCATATCTTACCGCACCTCTGTAGCCTGCATCCGAAATCAAGGGCCACTTCAAAGGAGAATGATTGTCATAAGGCCATGCAAAAAACAAAACCTCGCTTCCGAGGTGGGATTCAATATCATTTTTCGATTGTCTGAGCTCGTTTAAAAACTGCTTATCTGAAGACAGTCCCAGTCTTACATGATTTACGGTATGCGATAGAAATTCACATCCATACTCATTCATCTCGATAATTTCAGGCCAGATAAGTATTGGCCTAATTACATCAGTCCTTTTATTAAAATATGTGTTGGTCTTCCTGTCGGCATCCGAATCCCCGATTGCACCTGTAACAAGAAATACGGTCATCTTATACCCATACTTTTTAAGTATGGGAAAACCATTTGTGTAAACATCCTGGAATCCGTCATCGGAGGTTATAATTACCGGCTTTTCAGGCAGCGCTTTTCCATAATCTATATAGTTTAAAAGATCAGTAAATGTGATAGTTTCATAACCGTATTCTTTTAATACCCTGCATAATTCATCAAAATGGCTGGTATAAATCTCTATTGGATCTCCTATATGATCTTCTATTGCATGTAATCCTATTATCGGAACATAATTGCCTTCAAATGGTCTGACTCCATAAACCGTTATGCTATAGTCAGGACTTGCAAAAGAATCCACCTCATCCGAAGATATTTCCAGTCTGCATGAAACCTCTGTATCTTCAGTTATGTTATCTATTAAATTCAAACTGGTATTAAAAGTAACCTCTTCTCCTGCATCTAAAATATCCACATTCCAGCTGGTCTCTTCTCCATTTGATATGAAAAAACCAGAATCATATACAAGTTCTACCTTTACATTTTTTGCCTCTATATCTCCACTGTTTACAACCTTTATATTAACCTCTAAACTTTCACCGGGATATTTGTCACTGCCATTCAAATCCACAATTTCCATACCGGATCCTGAAAATGACGGCAATAAACTGCCTGTATCATCCCCGCTGATTTTAGTATTTAAAGAGCAGCTTAAAAAAAACAAAGAGATTCCGGTTATACAAATTAATATTACCGGTATATAAATTAATTTTTTGGTATTTTTATTTAGGAGTTTCATAAGAATGTTTTATTCTGACTTTTTATGTCTTGAATCGTAACTAAATATCCGCTCGGTTCAAAAATATATTATTTTTTTATCTCCATTTCAATATCATCACAGTTAACATAAACCCCACTGGTTGTTACTCTGAATTTTATAAAGGATTTTCCGGGCAAAATACCCCTTAATTCCAAAATTAAATTAATTTCATTCTCTCCTTCTATAATATATGAATCACTTACCCACATATATATACCTCCGCTGATGCCTGGATGCTGGTTGATATATCCATCGGGATTAACTTCCATAAGTTCGATATTACCCGGAAGTTCAAGTTCAAGCGAACTAATTTTAATGCTTTCTTTATTTTTGTTTTTAATGGTATATTCCACGGTAAATTTCTCACCAAATTCCCTGGCATAACTTTCACTTAAATAACTGATTTCAATATTAACTACGGGCTCAACAACTTTAAAAAGTCTTAAAGTTTCGTTATATCTCGCCCAGTAATAAGTTCTTCCTATCTGTTCCGCATTTAATACATTTAATAATGCCCCACTATTGCCGACAAAATATACAGGAATATCATTTTCAAGACCTTCAATCATATCATCTAATGTATAACGGGGATTAGTATGGTAAATATATTCTATCTCTTTTTCTCCATATTCATATGTATCCACAAACATTCCCACATTGGCCGCCCTCGCAAGCAC
>DATBWS010000106.1:0-6613 GCA_036514675.1 Candidatus Hydromicrobium sp. | reverse complement strand
ATAGATGTTTTAAATGGTGAAAAAGGATCACTTTACCAGATTAGATATTTTTATCTTCTAACCGGTATAGTCCAGAAAAAAGAAGATAAATCTTTTGAAGAAAAAGTTGATTATATGACCAATCTTCTGAGCGGCCAGTATGCTGAATCCATTATTTCTCTGGCACTTAATCTATCAGTAGATGATCTTAATTTTCTTCTGACAAAGACCCAGGATATAGCAAGAGAGATAATGAAAGAAGAAATAAAGCCAACTGAATTGGATTTTGCCAAAAGCGAGGCTACCAGGCTTGTTGAAGCAGATGATGATATAACGCCTGAAAACATTCCTATAATTGTCGGTTTACTGGAAAATAATATCCAGCCTACCGCATTATTTGACCCTGCTGCCACTGAAAAAGAAAGAGAAGAAGTCAGATTAAACACCAGCCCTCATATGGTGACCATACTTGAAGGTCAAACAATTGTTTTTGAGGGAGAGATTGTAAGTGATACCAATATTCTTATATTGACCAAACTGGGTTTGCTTCAAACAGGTTTTAACTGGAACAGGCTTCTATATATATTTTTTATATCTTCTGTAATTCTTTTCTTATTTGGATTTTACATTCAAAAGTTTAATCTGAATATCTTTAATAATACAAAGAAATTAGTAATTAATGCAATTCTGGTAGTAATATTTACGGTGCTGATAAAGGCTCTTACCGTACTTTCATCCATCCATTTAAATTTCTGGAACTATTTATTCCCTATAATAGCCGCATCTCTTATCTGTACTATTTTATTTGATGCGCGTATGGCGATGATGCTTACCATCTGTCTGGGAATATTTGCCGGTATTGCAACTGATTTCAATTTTAGTCTGGCTACTGCCTATATATTAGGAGGTATCTTTTCCACTTATATGGTTTCAAAAGTATCGCAGCGGTCTGCGGTGATGAGAGCAGGATTTATGAGCTCGCTTGTTCTTTCTTTTTTGTTTCTAACCATCAATCTTATTGGTGGGGAAGTAGGGACGATTGTTCTGTATACTATACTTGGAGTAGTCAACGGTATTATCTGTGCTATTATTGCCATAGGTTTTCTGCCGTTTATTGAATCTACCTTTAATGTTGTAACTGCAATGGGTCTGCTGGAGCTTTCCAATACAGATCAACCGCTTCTGAAGGAACTTCTTATATCAGCGCCCGGTACTTATAATCATAGTATTCTGGTAGGGCATCTTGCGGAAAGTGCGGCAAAATCCATAGGAGCCGATTCACTGCTGGTAAAGGTGGCGGCACTGTATCATGACCTTGGAAAAATGAAAAGACCCGAGTATTTTTATGAAAATCAGAAGGATATTGAAAATATTCATGACCGTTTAAATCCTTCCATGAGCAGACATATAATATCAAATCACATAAAAGACGGTTTGGAAATGGCAGTAAAAAATAAAATTCCCCGAAAAGTTTTAAATATTATCTCCCAGCATCATGGGAATTCGATAATATCCTATTTTTATGAGAAGCAAAAGGACAGAGAAATAAATGGCAACGGCCTTTCAAATGGCCTGAAAGAGCATTTTCGCTATCCGGCCAAAAAGCCACAGAGTAAGGAATCGGCAATTCTTATGCTGGCGGATTCGACGGAGGCTGCAGTGAGATCTATCAGCAGAGTAACTCCCAGAAAAATTGAACAAATGGTAAATGACATATTTGAAGATAAAATAAAAGACGGTCAGCTGAATGAGACCAATATAACTTTAAAGGAAATAAATACGGTCAGGGATACCTTAATTGAAGGGCTGATATCCATTTATCATTCACGGCTTTCATATGATGAACCCGGTCCAAAAGCAAGAGGGGATCTGGAGACAAAAATGGAGGCAAAGTGGAAGTCTCTTTGATTGACAATCAAAACAAAGTAAAATTGGATCTGGGTTTAATAAGAAAAATTGCGCCATATATTTCGGATAAATTCGATAGAGACTCAAAGAGCCAGCTGAATATTATATTCTCAGATAGTAAAGAAATAAGAAAGTTAAATAAAAAATACCGGAATACAGACAGCGAAACCGATGTTCTCTCTTTTTCATATATTTCTGATAAAGATAAGATAAACCTGGGAAATGGTTCTTATACTGTAGGAGAAATATTTATTTGCCCGGAAGTTGCACAGTCAAATATCTCGAGCCAGGATAATAACTGGAACCTTAATCTGGAAATAGCGCTGCTGATAATACACGGTATACTGCATATATATAATTATGGCCATGCAGAGGAAAAGGACAGGGCTGATATGGAAGGTATCCAGAACAGTTTAATATCCGATATAAGAAGGACTTTTAACCTCTAATTTCTTTTTCATTAATCATTTCAGATATAATTAATCAAGACCAGACTATAAAATTCGCTGATTTGTCTATTGACAAATACTGTAAAATTGATAATAGATATGTTTTTTTTATATTTTTATAGTTAATATTAGTTTCTAGTATGAATGAAGTAGTGATCCTGGAGATAAAAAGTGTTGACCGGAAATTAGTTAGAATGATTGAAAGACTTGAAAGAAGGAATCTGGGAAGAGAAGCTTCAATAAACCAGTGGGTAATACCGGTAATAATAAGGTACGGAAAGTTTATTGTAGCGCAAAAGAGTGGAAATGATTCTAATATTATCGGGGTATGTGAGCTTATAAGAAGCTGGAAAAGCGAGAATTCTGCTTTTATACACTCTTTTTATGTTGATAAGGGATACAGGGGAAAAGGTATTGGCCAAAAGCTTCTCCAGGAGGTAATTTCTAATTTAAAGAATGATGGTTTCAGGGAAATAGAACTGACTGTCGATCCGGGTAATAAAGCAGCTAACAGGCTTTATAAAAAGTTTGGTTTTAAAAGAATTGACTTTAGGAAAAATGAATATGGCAGAGGGGTAAACCGGGATTTGATGAGATTAGAGCTATAATGAAGAAAAGCAATTTTAAATCTGGTTTTGTCGGCTTGGTTGGAAGAACAAATGTAGGAAAATCTACATTAATTAATAAAATTTTAAATCGGAAGGTAGTTATTACTTCCGTTAAGATCCAGACCACAAGAAATAAAATTAATTGTATTTTAAATACCGAAGACTCTCAGGTAATTTTTGTTGATTGTCCCGGTTTTTTCAAACCAAGGGACCTGCTCGGAGAGAGATTAAACAATACTGTTTTGAGCGTGATAGACGATGCTGATTTAATCGTGGTCATAGTGGATGCAGCTGCCGGGATAGGCAGTGGAGATTTCTTTATTTTTGATCAGGTTAAATATAAACCCCAGCCCAAATTTCTGCTGCTGAACAAAATAGACCTGATTTCAAAAGACAGAGTAGAAAAAGAGAAGAAAAAGCTGGATAGTTTTGATTTTTTTGATTATGTAGGTGAAATTTCCGCAAAAACCGGGGAAAATGTTGATGAATTTTTAAAATTGTTAACCGAAAAACTGCCGGAAGGGCCCAGATATTTTGAAGAGAATATGGTTACCGATCAGCCCCTGGAAAAAACAATTTCAGAGGTGGTAAGGGAAAAATTATTTGCAAACCTATCCGAGGAGCTTCCCTACAGCATAAATGTCGAAGTGGAGAGATTAGAAGAAACTAAAGCCAGGGACGGCAAGAAGCTGATGGTTATAGGGTGCAGCATCTATGCTGAAAGAGTGTCGCAAAAGGCTATAATTATTGGTAAATCAGGAAGCATGCTTAAAGAAGTTGGAAGCCAGGCCAGGCTGGAACTTGAAGATTTACTAAAAAGCAGAGTTTTTCTGGAGCTATGGGTTAAAGTTGAAAAAAACTGGACCAAAAATGAATTCATGCTTAACAGATTCGGTTACTAGTCAAAAATATTATTAGTTTATATGAATAAAGGCAGGTGGTCAAAACGTTAACTAAAGAACAATTAGCAAAAACCATCGATCAGACATTACTTAATCCTATCGCAACTTCAAAGGACATAGAACAATTGTGTATTAACGCCAAAAAGTATCATTTTGCTGCAGTATGCATCAACCCCACTTTTCTAACCCAGGCGAAAAATATACTGACTGGCAGTGATGTAAAAATTTGTTCTGTGGTAGGTTATCCACTGGGGGCAAATACTATAGAAACAAAAGTCTTTGAATCAAGGGATAATGTGAAGAAAGGCGCAGACGAGCTGGATATGGTAATAAATCTGGGAGCTGTAAAGGGTGGTAATTATGAGTATGTTGAAAAGGAGATTAGAATAGTAGTAAATGTGATAAGGCGTGAACAAATAGCAGAATATAACCGTCATATTAATATTAAGGTTATAATAGAGACTGCAATTTTAACAAGGGATGAAATCAAAAAAGTATGCACAATTATCGAGAAATCAGGTGCGGATTTTGTAAAGACATCTACAGGATTTGGCGTAAAGGGTGTAGAGCTTGATGATATCAGATTGATAAGGGAAGTTGTCACCAGGAATATAGGAGTTAAAGCATCAGGTGGAATAAGAACTTTTGGGGATGCACAGGCACTTATAGATGCCGGAGCAACCAGACTGGGGACAAGCAGCGGAATAAATATAATCAAAGAGTACGGCGCTATTTTTGACAAATAAGAAATGCCATCTTATAAAGCCAAGGCTATTATCTTAAAATCTTATAAGCTGGGGGAATCAGATAAAATAATCAAAATGTACTCCCACGATGGAGATATAATAAGTGCAGTGGCAAAGGGAGCCAGGAAGGTACGCAGCAAATTTGGGGGAAGGCTTGAGCTGTTTAATCTGGTTGATCTGGAACTTACCACAGGCAGAAATCTGGATATTATAAATCAAGTAGAAATAATAAAAAGTTTTAAAAATATCGCTTCAGATTTTTATAAATTCGTCTTCTGTGAAATAATAAGCAAAATTATCTTAAAAACACAGGTCTCCGGAGGAGACTCATCTCCACTTCTATTTAAATTAATTTATATCTGTTTCAATGAAATCAATAGTACCGATTCTGAGGATATTGAATCTCTCAAGAAAATTATGTGTTTTTTCGAAATCAAGTTTTTAAGGATTACGGGCTACATACCCTTACTTGAAAGCTGCAGCAAATGCAACCGGCAATTAAAAAATTTATATTCTTTCCATAAAGATAAAATTTATTTTTCGGTCAGATATGGAGGGATTCTCTGCGAAAAATGTGCGGATTCTTCAGCGGATAGAGAAACTTTAGGCGCTTCGGACTACAGGTTTTTATATGATTTGTTTAATCTTAAACTGGAAGATTTCAGAGGCATGGAAGTAAATCCCACTACTCTTAAAAGGGTGTATAAACTGATAGAAGATTATATAATCTACCACACCGAATGCAATGTGAACAGTTTTAAATATTTTAAAAAAATTGGGATATAAGTTAGAATAAGAAACTATGAATTTTCAGGATATTATTTTTAATCTGCAGAAATACTGGGCAAAAAACAATTGTATTATTAAACAGCCGATGGATCTGGAAAAAGGTGCGGGGACATTCAACCCGGACACCTTCCTGCGTTGCCTGGGTCCTGAACCGTGGAATGTTGCTTATGTCGAACCCAGCAGGAGGCCTACGGATGGAAGGTATGGCCAGAATCCCTTCAGAACTCAGTTTTATTACCAGTTTCAGGTACTGTTAAAGCCATCCCCGGATAATGTAATAGATCTTTATCTTGGTTCCCTTAAAAACCTGGGTATTGATTTGAAATTACATGATATACGTTTTGTCGAGGATGATTGGCAGTCCCCAACTATTGGAGCTGCGGGCCTGGGATGGGAAGTATGGGCTGATGGAATGGAGATAACCCAGTTTACCTATTTCCAGCAGATGGGTGGTTTTACGCTCAAGCCTGTATCGGCGGAAATTACTTATGGCCTGGAACGAATTGCCATGTATCTGCAGGATAAGGATAGTTTCTGGGATCTCAATTGGTCTGATAGTATAAGTTATGGTGATTTATATCTTGAATCTGAAAAGCAATGGTCGGCCTATAACTTTGAAGTGGCCAGCATAGATATGCTCCTGGATCTATTTGAGAAATATGAAAAGGAATTCCAAAAAGTCATGAAAAAGGGGCTGGTCTTTGTAGGGTGTGAATACGTACTTAAATGTTCACATATTTTTAATTTACTGGATGCAAGGGAAGCAATAAGCGTAGCGGAAAGAACTTCTTATATTGCCAGGGTAAGGGATCTCGCCAAAGTTCTATGCTCTGCTTATCTTGAACAGAGGGAGAAGCTGGGCTATCCGCTGCTAAAAAGGAATAGAAAATAATTATGGAAAAAGATTTACTTTTTGAAATTGGAACCGAAGAATTGCCTCCTTCATGTATCGAAGAAGGGGTCAGCGGACTCAAGAAAGTTCTTGAAAATAAACTGGCTGAAAATAGATTGGAATTTAAAGGTATCCGGACTTACAGTTCACCAAGAAGGCTGGTTGCCGTAGTAAAGGGATTAAGCGAGATCCAGAAATCTATGGAGGAAATAATTACGGGCCCTCCAAAAGGGATTGCGTTGGATAAAAACGGCAGGCCGACAAAAGCGGCAAAAGGTTTTGCCAGAAGCCTAAATCTTGAAGTTAGCTACCTTGAGGAAATCGAAATTAAAGGTAAAGG
>DATBWS010000105.1:0-17010 GCA_036514675.1 Candidatus Hydromicrobium sp. | reverse complement strand
ATTCTATAAAAATATATATAAATGTACTAGAATTATTTTTTAATAGAGCAGTCAGGTATATTTTTTGATATTAATTTTATGTATTTTGTAAAAGAAAACATGATTAATAAAAGTGTATAAAGGATATATTTTAAAAAGACTTAAGTTTTCTAAAATTATTTTTTTAAAAAGAATAATACTTATAACTGCTGTTACTTCAATTTCGATCTCCTTACTGCTGGTTTCACCTAAAGAGGCCGATGCAATCACTTTGCAGGAACTGGGAAATGCAATTGCCACACTTAGCCAGGATGAGGAAAATTTACTGGAAAAAATACTTACCTCCGAGACGGAAGTCGAGAATAAGAGAAATAGACTTGAATCATTGAATGGAGAACTTGAAGTATTGGAAAACCAGCTGGATGAACTAAATAAAACCAGGATAGAATTGGTTAAAAGCATTGAAAATAAAAAGGAAATTCTGGAAGAAAAAATAATCTTCTCATATAAGTATGGGAATGATGATGTGAAAAAGATCATTATCAGTGCCAGAGATTTGAATGAAGTGATAAATAACCTTTACCTTTTTAAAAATATTATGAGAAGAGAAGCCGAAATCATTGAAGAGCTCCGTTTAGAAAAGGAAGAATACGATAGAATTTCCAGAAAATCCGAAGAGAAAATGAAAGAAATCGAAGATACCAGAAATAAGATTCAGGAAGAGGAAAAGCAGCTGCTAAAAAGCATAGAGGAAAATAAAGTTCTGCTGGATCAGGTAAAAAGCGAGAAAGGAGAAATCCAGAATCTTTTAAGCGAAATAAAAAAAAGAATAGCAATGGTTCAGCCTCCCGGCCTTACTCTGATTGGAGAATGGGATATGGTAGCAACGGCATATTATGCTTTCGGAAGGGGGGGTAACGATATTAATGGAGATGGAATAACAGCAATAGGACTACGAGCAAGAAAGGGAATAATTGCTGTTGACCCAAAAGTCATACCTCTGGGTACGAGACTTTACATACCGGGTTACGGTGAAGCTCTGGCTGCCGATACTGGCGGCTGGATAAAAGGAAGCAGAGTAGATTTGTGTTTTGAAACTCTGCAAGAATGCTTCTGGTATGGCAGGAGAAAAATAAAAATATATCTAGTTGAAGATTAAAGTATCTTAAATTATTTTTAGGAATTTAGATAGTGATTCAAAGTCTTTCCTGTACCTTTCTTCAGTAATAGTACCGCTTATAATAACATCCAGTGGATCAGAAAAAGGAACAAGTTTAAAAGATGGATTTTCGAAAATCCTCATATGTATTTTTTCCATGCTTCTATATTTTTTATTAACAGAAAAATATTTTTGCAGGATGATATTGGATACATTAAGCCCCAGAGAAACGATTATGTGAGGAGTGATTATGGAGATTTCTCTCGTCAAAAATGAAATACAGTTGTTTATATGTTTTTTCGATGATTCGATATTGTCTGCCGCAGAGCCGTCTTCTTTTTTCACAGGCCTCCCGGACGAACATTTGACAAGATATGTGATATATGTATCTCTGGCAAGGGACAATCCTGTCTCATTAAATATTTTTCTTATGAATTTGCTCCTGTCATCACCGCTAAATGGAATATCTTTTTTTTCGGTTCCGATAGCTCCGGGGTAATTACATATTACCATTATCTTTGCTTTGGGCGCACCGGTACCGGGGATAGGTTGTTTTCGGGTTTTTATTAAATCAGCACACTTTTTGCAGTTACTTATATCTTTGTTTAATTTATTTATGCTTTCCCTGGCACTAATTGGCATAAAAGTTAAAATATTATATAAAAACAATTAAAAGGTGCATTTTTATATTGTTTTAAAAGTATACAGCATAAAAAAAGTTGAGTAAATAACAAATCAATCATTTTTTATTTTTTTATACTATCTGTTAAAATATCACAAAGTATTTTATTAAGAAAGTTAAGGATATTATAAAAAAAGGAGATATTATGGCGAAATATCAAAACCTGGCGGACTCCATAATAAAGGGAGATAATGCGAATAGCAAAGATATCGCACAGAAACTGGTTGCTGATGGAGTACCTGCAGTTGAGATCTTAAATAATGGACTGGTACCGGGTATGGATGTAGTGGGAAAAAGGTTTAAGGCCAACGAAATCTACCTGCCGGAGGTGTTAATGTCTGCAAGGGCAATGAAAGCTGCAATGGAAATAATAAAACCTCTGCTTTCCGGATCTTCTGCAGGAAGCAAAGGACTAATAATATTGGGTACGGTAAAAGGAGATATCCATGAAATCGGAAAAAATCTGGTTAGCATGATGCTGGAAGGCGGTGGATATACCGTAATCGATTTAGGGGTTGATGTCCCTCCCGGGAAGTTCATAGAAGAAATAAAGAAACACAAAGCAAAACTAATGGGCATGTCTGCACTTCTTACAACTACAATGCCGGCTATGAAAACGGTAATTGATATGCTTAAAGCAGATAAAGAAACCGCTGGTGTAAAAGTAATGGTTGGCGGTGCACCATTGAATCAGGAATTTGCAGATTCAATCGGCGCAGACGGTTATTCTCCGGATGCATCCGGTGCGGTTGACCTGGCCAGTAAACTGATTTCATAAGTAAATTCATATTATAAAACAAAAGTAATGATACACATGAAAATTATGATTGTCGGGGGAACCGGATTTCTGGGCTACCACACACTGCTTATAGCACTAAAGAGGGGATATTCGGTGAATACTCTTGCAATTGATGATATTGATCTTGGAGACTGGTATCCCAAAGAGGTAAATGTCAGGTACGGTGATGTATTTGAACTTTCAGAGGAAAACCTGCAGGAACTCTTTGCAGGTTGTGATGCTATGGTGTATGCCGTAGGTCCGGACGATAGGACTACACCGCCTGCTCCCTCTTATGAGTTTTTTCATACGAGGCTTGTGGTGTCTTGCGAAAAAGCCGTCATTGCAGCACGCAAGGCGGGTGTTAAAAAATGCGTTGTTCTTAATTCGTATTTTGCATATTTTGACAGGATCTGGCCGGAAAAAGAGTTGAGCAAACACCATCCTTATATAAGATGTCGTGTGGAACAGGCAGAGCGGGCTATTGCTGCAGGCGGGGATAAAATGGCAGTTATAGTCCTGGAACTTCCTTACATATTCGGTTCTATGCCGAATCGTATTCCTTTATGGAAGGATGTTTTACTGGATCGTATCATAGAAAGTAAAATTATCTTTTTTCCAAAGGGCGGAACAAATATGATTGCTGTAGAGCATGTCGGCGAAGCAATTATAGGAGCTCTGGAGCACGGCGAACATGGTAAGCGGTATATCGTAGGTGATGAAAACCACTCATATAATGAAATGCTGGATATGATGCTATCAGCCATAGGAACACATAAAAAAGTAATAAATATTCCACGGTTTATGGCTGTAATGGCAGGCATTATAATCAACAGGGGATGGAAGAAAAAAGGATTGGAAGGCGGGCTTGACGGCAAGTATCTTATGCGGGACATTATAACCCATAATTTATTCTTTGATCCTTCGGATACCGCAAGAAAGCTGGGGTATAAAAGAGGAGGGCTGAAAGAATCGATTGTCGCCACTATGGGAGCCTGTTATCCGGAAAAATTTAAAGACTAAAAAGAGATTATATACTTATTGACCGGGGTGATGCACAATTACTGATACCCGGATTGCATCTATTTCTTTAGCAAATAATCTAACTCTTATAACCGGAAACATGAAACATTTTATAAAAATACCGCAGCTGAAAATAGAGGATTGGATAAATTGATTAAACCTAAGATTTCAGCTCTATAAAAAGGTTAGCCATTTCAATTGCGCTTAGCGCTGCTTCCCAGCCCTTGTTTCCTCTTTTGGTGCCGGCTCTCTCAATAGCCTGTTCCAGGCTGTCAGGAGTTATAACCCCAAATGCAACCGGAATATTGGAGTCAAGGCTTATTTTTGCCACGCCTTTGATGGTCTCACTGGCGATATATTGGTTATGTGATGAATCTCCCTTTATTACTGCGCCCAGGCATATAATGGCATTATATTTTTTTGACTCCGCCATTAATTTTACCACTGACGGAATCTCAAATGCTCCCGGCACCCAGGCTATATTGATGTTATTATCCTCACATAGATGTCTGTGCAGACAGTCCAGTGCCCCATCAAGCAGTTTCGAAGTTATGAAATCATTGTACCTGCTTACCACTATCCCGAATTTTAATTTTTTTGCATCCAGTTTGCCTTCATATTTTTGCATGATTTTTTCCTTTCTCTCTTTCGGTCATAACATATGATTTAATTTCTTTTTTTTGGTTGATAAGTATTTTTTATTATTCTTATTGGGAGGTATGGCCAGTGGTATCCTTTTGGTTATCTTGAGTCCATACTCTTCAAGGCCCACGATTTTTTTTGGATTATTTGTCATAAGATGCATGGTGGAAAGTCCAAGATCGGAAAGTATTTGCGCCCCTATACTATAATCCCTTAAATCTGCATCAAAACCAAGCTGGAGATTGGCCTCAACTGTATCCAGTCCTTTTTCCTGAAGTTCATAAGCTTTCATTTTATTGCAAAAACCTATTCCTCTTCCTTCCTGGGACATATAAAGAAGCACCCCTGAACCATTTTTATTTATTTTTTTAAATGCCCTGTCCAATTGCTCCCCGCAGTCGCATCTCATGGATCCAAAAGTATCTCCGGTGAGACATTGCGAATGCACCCTTACCAGAACATCTTTTTTGTTCCTTATCTCTCCTTTTACGAATGCAATGTGAAATTCAGGTTTAATAAGGGACTCATAAGTAATAGCTTTAAATTCACCCCATCTGGTAGGCAAATTGACCTCGGCAATTTTTTCAATCAACTTTTTTTTTCTTTTTCCATATTCAATAAGTTTAATTTGTGAATCCATATTTTTTCAGTTTCTCCTTAAGCACTTTATTTTTTAATTCCTGTGAACTGTTGTTTCTCAAATTTCCGGACTGCAGAAAATTTACTGCATAACGGGCAAGCATATCCACTTCTATATTGACCATATCACCCGGATTTTTTTGTATTAAGTTTGTGTTTTCATAAGTGTAGGGAATAATAACTGCACTGAAGTTATCAGTTTTGACTTCGGAAATGGTAAGGCTGATCCCGTCAATAGCTACAGAACCTTTTAGGGCCACAAAATCGCGAATACCGGCAGGAAGTTCCAGGTTAATTAGATGAGAATCACCCATTCCGGATATTTTTAAAATTTTGACCGTACAGTCTACATGTCCGTGTACAAAGTGCCCTCCCAACTTATCGGAGAGAGCAAGTGAACTTTCCAGATTGACCATGTCACCGGTTTTAAGATACTTAAAAGAAGTAGAATTTAAAGTATTAAAGGATATATCACAGGAAAAGCCTTCATTGTCAAAACCGGTGACCGTAAGGCATACTCCGTTTACCGATATCGAATCGCCGGTATTTAAATCTTTTAAAATTTTATGGCATTGAATTTCAATTTCCATATCCCCGTTTCTGTCCTTTATTTTTCTTATTCTGCCGGTTTCTTTTATAATACCTGTAAACATTAAAGCTCCATTATCTATGCTTTTGTTTTTTCAAAGGATATGCGGTAACAACGATATCGTTTCCAATCCTTTTTATATTTTCAAATTTTAAATTTATACAATCTTTTATTTTATTTATTTCCAGACCCGAAAACATATCATAATCGCTATCCCCGCCGATTATTCTGGGAGCAAAATAAAAGATGAATTTGTCAATTAAACCTCTCTTTAAAAAAGAGCCAAGCAAAGCAGGACCGCATTCCAAAAGTATGGAAGTTATTTCATACTTTTGATAAAGGATTTTAAGTATTTTGAGGATATCCAGACCTGTACCCCCTGCAGGATCTTTATCGACTGTCAGCACATCGATATTTTTTTCCTGTAATTTTTTAACTTTTTCATTGAATCCGGGGTTATTTTTATTACCTGTAAAAATAATGGTCTTTGCCAGATCGGAGGTTTTCATAATATTGATATCGGAATTTAAGCCGATTCTTAGATTGCTGTCAAGGATTACCCTGTAGAATTTTCTGCTGTGGGCTGTATAGATGGTTTTGGGAGCGTTCCCGGAGATTTTTCGGGGAAGAAGATATGGGTCATCATTTAAGATAGTATTTATCCCGGTTAAAATACAGCCATATTCCTTCCGGAGATTTTGTACCTGCATCCTTGATTTTTCCGACGTTATCCACCTGGAATCCGAAGATTTTGTAGCCAGCTTACCATCAATGCTGGAAGCGATTTTACAGCAGATAAAAGGAATCTTCGCTTTAATTTGTTTAAAAAATACTTCATTTTGAAGCTCTATTTTATCTTTCAGAAGTCCGCTTTCCACCTTTATTCCGGCTTTTTTTAAAAAATCTATTCCTCTGCCGTTGATTCTGGGATTTGGATCAATGCATCCGATAATTATTTTTTTAAATTTATGCTTTACAATCTCATTAACGCAGGGTAATGTCTTGCCCCGAAAGGTACAGGGTTCCAGTGTCACATAAATTGTAGAGTTCTTCAGGGACTGCCGGGAACCATTTATGGCTTCTATTTCGGCATGGGCAAGTCCTGCCTGCTTGTGGTAACCTGATGATATAATTTTGCCATCTTTTACAATAACCGCACCGACCATAGGATTGGGATAGGTTTTTCCTCTTCCTTTCCCGGCAAGTTTTATAGCCAATTCCATATATTTTATATCTTCTCCGGTGAAAACGGGTTTATTTTTGTTTAAATCACCCATATTTTGATTGCTCATATTTTAGAAATATCTTACTTAAAATATATCCATATAATAAAAAACCATGGAGAAAATCCATGGCTTAATATTTAAAAAAAAGTCAAATAATTTTCTCCCATCCAGACTTTGACTGTCGGTTTTAGAATTTCACTAAATCAGCCTGCCGTTTTATGCAGGGTTGCGGACTTTTACCGCCGGTAAGGAGTTTCACCTATCCTTGAAAATTTGTTCAAGCTTTAAATTTTCAAAAGAACTAAAAATTATATCTAGAATATACTAAAATTGATTTAAAATGCCAAGTCCTTTTTTAAAATTACCTTTGAAAACACTAAAATTGAAATGGGAAATATTTACAATGAGGGTTATTTTTAATATACTTCTTTAAATCAAGTAACTTAAGTAAATATTTTAAGATTGGATTAATATTTTAAGACAGTGAAAAATATAGAAATTCTTAAAGGGAGTACCAGTAACAAAAAGGTCAAAATACTTTGCACTTCCAGGGCCGGAGTTGCAACCTGTTCGCAAATTACCAATAAAATTAAAAAATTCTTAAGTAAAAATAACATTGATTTCGAAATAATAGAATGTATGGCATCGGATGTAAATTGCTTCTGTGCAAATGTTGATTTAATTATAAGTATGATCCAGCTTCCTCCAAAAATAGGAAGGCCGATTATAAGCGGAGTTCCTTTTATGACCGGAAATAAATTAGAGGATACCAAAAAAGAAATTTTAAGAATCCTGAAAGGCTGATTTTTTAGACGGTAAACTATCTTAAATTGTATGTTATAATCCTTATTATAATTAAAAACAAGGTCAAAAAAAATTGTGGAAAATAAAGATAATGGAATAAAAATTGCTGCTTCTATTCTGAATAGCAATTTTGCTAATCTTGCAGGCGAAATAGAAAAAGTCGAAAAAGCCGGAATAGAAATGCTTCATATAGATGTTATGGATGGGAACTTTGTTCCAAATATAACTATCGGTCCTCCAATCATAGAATGTTTGAGAAATAATACCCGGCTTTTTTTGGATGTGCATCTTATGATAAAGAAGCCCGACAGGCTTCTTGACGATTTTATAGAAAGCGGAGCCGATCTCATAAATGTTCATGTTGAAGAATGCCCCCATCTTGACCGTACATTGAATTATATAAAGCAGGCAGGTAAGAAGGCTGCAGTCGCTTTGAATCCTTCCACGCCTTTATGTTATATAGAAAATGTACTGGGACTTGTCGATATGGTATTGATCATGACGGTCAATCCCGGGTTTGGCGGTCAGGAATTCATACCTGCTATGACCTACAAAATCATGAAATTAAAACAAATGATCAAAGACTCCAATTTAAAAAAAAGTATTGATATCGAAGTAGATGGTGGAATCAATATAGATACAGCCCCCATTGCTGTAAGAGCGGGAGCAAATGTACTGGTGATGGGCACCGCTATATATGGTTCAGATAATCCGGCAGAATATATAAAAGAAATAAAGAATAAAATATTCAAGCTAAAAACAATCTGATCGGAGCAACTATTTTTCCTCACAACATAGGTCGGGGAGCAACAAGGGACCCTGATCTGGTAAGATTGATTGCCCGGATTACGGCAATAGAAGTCGCTGCTACTGGTATAGATTGGACTTTTGGTCCCTGTATTACCGTTCCACAGGATGAACGCTGGGGAAGAACTTATGAAGGTTTCAGTGAAGATCCCGAACTGACAGCGGAATTGGGTAAAGCAGCAATTGAGGGTTACCAGGGTGATGACCTCGCGGATAGCAACACTATTCTGGCCTGTTCGAAACATTATGCAGGTGACGGTGGCACTACCGGTGGTTGATAATATAAATGTAAAATAGTCCTGCCTAAAAAGACAGGACTATTTTTTTAATATAAATTGTTTTAATTTAAATTAAAAATCAATCAGCTAATATAGCTTCGGTTGGACAGCTCTCTACAGCTTCTTCGATGCACTCTTCATCATTTTCTTCATAATCGCTTTTTATAACTTCTGCCACATCTTCATCCTCATTTAATTTAAAAATATCCGGACATGTTTCTTCACATAGACCGCATCCGGTACAGAGATCTTTATCAATTTTTACTTCCATTAGGTTCCTTTCCGTTTTTTATTTTTTCTTAAGCAATATTGTTATGTAATATACAAAATTTTTTTTTCTATTTCAACAAAAAAGTTTTTAATAGGAAGATAGTAATTTAAACAGGAGAGTGGAATTTATTGACTATCAAAAATAAGGTTGCTATTATTTCCTGGTTAATTCATAAATGTAATTTTATAAAATTTAGAAGGCTGTCGGTAATTATTATATGAAAGATATTACGAACCATATATTACCAAGAAAATTTTACGAGAGAGATACTTCAATAGTTGCAAGGGATTTACTGGGAAAAGCACTGGTTAAATACAGCGGGCCGGAAATGGTGGGAGGAATAATTATGGAAACGGAAGCTTATTACGGCCCGGATGATCCTGCAAGTCACGCCTATCGTGGGAAGACGCACCGAAGCAAAATAATGTTCGGAAAACCGGGTATTGCTTATGTCTATCTATGTTATGGCATGTATCATCTATTGAATATTGTAACCGAAAGCGAAGGAAAACCTGGTGCGGTTTTAATAAGAGCATTGAAACCTATGTGGGGAATTGATATTATGAAAAAAAGGAGGAATTTAGATATCAAGCTTACGGATGGACCGGGTAGACTAACCGTGGCACTGGGTATCAATATGAAGGATAACGGCGCTGATATTGTAAGTGGTGAAAAAAGATTATATATATTTGATTACAAGTGGAGTAATAATAATCTTAAAATAATGGTAACCAGTAGAATAGGTATAAAAAAAGGGGAAGAAAAACCACTCAGGTTTTTGATAAATAATAAGCAGGTGAAATTTTTGAAATATTTAAATAATATAGTATCTGGATTGTAGAAATATCTGGAAATAGGTGTAAGGAGATATTTACAGCTTTTCTTTAACAAATAAATTAAATTTTACAGGAATAATAAATATGATAGATTTTAAAAGATTGAACAGGTTGCCATATATTACTAAAAGAATATATATAATCAAGAATATATGCCAATTTAAAAATGTTGATTTAGAATATTTATTTGGACTATTCAATTTATATAACAGGAAGAATAGTGGGAAATGGTTCTGGCAGAAATCAGCCTTTACCGGAATGCTTAAAGATGCTTATGACAATTTTAATATGGTTGTGGATGAAATTGTAAGGGATTTAAAGGAAGCTGATGAGAAGAAAACAAAAGAGCAGATAAAATCCGCTTCTAAAATATTAGATAAATTCTTAGTTGATTTGGAAATGAACTGCAATATTAATCGGAAAGATGATTTTAATAATGTCAAAGGATTTTTAGATAAAAATTTAAAAGCATTGATTACTGACAATCTGAAAAGAATAGAATAATATTTTATTCGGTTATAGTATATTCCTCTCTGTATCTCTGGCCTTCCTCGTAGGTCACATTCCCGTAATTAGGTAAAATATCCGGATTGCTTAATTCTGAAACAGCCTCGTATGTACCGGCGCCGATCTCTATTTCAATTGTGGAATTTTTTTCAACTTTTATTATTTTATATTCAGGACCCTTTAGATATATAGTTAAATCAAATTCGGTATTATTTTCAATTTTAAGTATACTCTTTTCAGGACCCCAGAATTTACGATCCGGAATGGGTGGTTTAAATAAATTATGAGCTGAAGAAGAAACGAGATTTAGTTTTGAATCAATCAGCAGGGGATTAACTTCTTCTTCCAGCTGTGGATTGTATTCAACAATTATTTCATAGAGAAATAGTGATTTTTTATAATTTCCGGAATTATAATTATCCATGGCTATATTTTTTAAGATGTCAGGCGGTATATTTAAAAATACTCTCCTTTTATCATAATCACTGATGTTATTATAGTTGTAACTTATGGCATCCAGATCTAAAATTTTTAGAAATTCTTCGACACCTTCTATATAATTACGGCTTTCTACCAGTTCAGTTGTTTTTTTAATGTAGACTTCCGAAAAAAGATAACCGGCGTCATTAAAATAATCACTATCGTTATAGTTATTGATTAAATTCTCCAATGCTTCTATAGATTTATCCCAGTTTTCGGTTTTATCAAAATTCAGTGCTGCATTATATAAATATTCAGGTATTTTATATATGGCGATAAAGGCTTCATTTGTAGCCGGAAAATTTCTTTTAATTTCTTCAAGTATCTCCACCGCATTCAAATAGCTTTCGGCGGATTTGTTGTATTCTTTATTTTCATAATAATCCTGTGCTAATTTTACATAACATTGCTCCATAATTTTTTTTATTTCAAGATCTTGGGCACTAAAAATTTCTGAATCTATTGCTTTTTCGAAACTATCAATTGCTTCTATATAATTATTGTTTGAATAGTAAGCGAAGGAAATATTCTTCAGCGCATTTTCTGCCAGCTGGCTGTTTGGGTAATTATTCAGAAGTGTATTATAATAATTTATTGACTCGGAATAATTTTTATTGTCAAGACTTTTTTCTGCTTTATAACTCAAAGCGGATGGACCGAAAATATTTGATAGTATTAAACCTGTAACAAATAGTATAAAGAAAAAAATAAAAAAAGAACTTCCCCTGGTTCTCCTAATGAAATTAAATATTGTAAGTATAAGGCTTATTATTACTGCCGGTATGCTGACAAATGGCATGAGATCCCAGAATTTTCCCTTATCTACATAGAGAAGGGAACCCATACCTATAGCGGTTAGCATAAATAGAACCATAAAGAAGATTGACCCGGGATCAAGTCTATATTTTTTTCTATATGTATACATAATTTTATACTTTCAGTAAAAGATGTGAAGATATTAGCATAAAAATTAATTATTAAAAATAAAGGCTATAATACTTAATATAAGTATAATTATATAATTTAATATTTATGTATAGATAATGTATATATGTTTATTGAAGATTTTATTTAATTGAATATGAGGATATAAAAAGAATATAATCTGTTAAATTCAGGTTTTTTAAATTCCATTAATAAAGTGTCCCAATATTTTCCGTTATAAAAATGACTTCTCTTTTCAATTTGAACCAATTTGAACCCGCACTTTCTATATACCGTTATCGCACGGCGGTTATATCTATAAACATCTAATTTAATGCTTTTAAGATTAAGATTAAACAATGCAAAATTTATAATGTTTTTTATTGCATCGGAACCATAACCCTTATTCCAGTAATTTTTTTCACCGATTACGATACCCATCTCGCAACTTTCTTTTTCCCAGTCGATTTTATGTAGTGCACAATTACCTATATATAGATGTGTATCTATATCTTCAATAGCAAAAACCACGTCATTATTAGAATTTTGAACAAACTCAAACCATTTAAGTTCCTGTTCTTCTGTATAGTCACGAAAACTATGACTCAGGTACATATTTACGGAAGGGTCCTTTAACCATACCAAAGACCTTCTTAAATCCTTTTTTTCCAGTACTCTTAAGGTTGTTTTTTTGCCGGAAATTTTTCGCACCGGATAATTATTTAGAATTTTTTTCCCAGACAAGTTGTTTATCGCCCTTTATTTTTTACCAAGCCTATCTATGAATGCTGCTATGAGATCAATTGGAACAGGGAATACAATGGTTGAATTCTGCTCTGTTGCTATTTCCTTCAGGGTCTGGAGGAACCTTAGCTGTACAGAAACCGGGTATTTACTGAGTACCCTTGCAGCATCCGATAATTTTTCGGAAGCCTGGAATTCTCCTTCGGCATTTATTATTTTTGCTCTTCTTTCTCTTTCAGCTTCAGCCTGTCTCGCAAATGCTCTCTGAATAGATTGCGGCAGCTCAACATCCTTAATTTCAACTATTGAGACTTTTATTCCCCATGGATCTGTCTGCTCGTCTATTATTTTTTGAAGTTCCTGATTGATCTTGTCTCTCCTGGCAAGCAGGTCATCTAATTCCGCCTGACCAAGTACACTTCTTAGTGTGGTTTGAGCTATCTGTGATGTCGCCACCATATATCTCTCTATTTTTACCACGCTTTTTGCAGGGTCCATTACCCTGAAATATACTACTGCATTTACCTTTACCGGTACATTATCTCTGGTAATGACATCCTGTGGTGGTACATCCATGGTGACAGTTCTTAGGTCAACCTTAATCATTTTATCCGCAAATGGAATTATCACGAAAATACCGGGTCCTCTTGTTCCCTTTAATCTACCGAATCTAAATATTACACCCCTTTCATATTCCCTTAAAATCTTAACAGCTGAAAGCAATAATATTAAGATGATGAGTACACCAAATATTATTGCAGCTAATAAACCTATTGACATTTTAGCCCCCTTTCAATTTATCTGTTTTAGTTGTATTAAAAATATTTTTACCATATTATTATACTACAAAGTTATTAAAAGGTTTGATACATTCTATATAGAATATTGAGGTTTAGTTGACATTTATTAAATTAAATTTAAGTAAGTATGGAGGATAGGAATGGAAAAGTGGGAATGCCAGGTTTGTGGTTACATTTATGATCCGGAAAAGGGCGATCCTGGAAATAATATAAAACCCGGTACTAAATTTGAAGATTTGCCCGATGATTGGGTATGTCCTGAGTGCGGAGCATCAAAGGACGAATTTGAAATATATGAAGGATAATGATTTATATTGAATCTACATATGCACTTTTATTGCAGAAACGGGACAGCAGTCTAGGCACAACTCGCATAGAATGCACTTATCTTTATTGAATTTTAATTTGAAGCTTTTACTATCAATGATTAGAGCCTGAGTGATACATATAGAAGTGCAAACCCCACAATCGATACACTGGTTTTTATTTATTATTATGTCCTTTGCGGCTTCCTGAACAGAAACCCCTGTACCAGTAAGATATTTAATTGCCCGATCAATTAGAACCTTATCACCCCTGAGCTCAATAAGCATTTTCCCCTCCATATCAGGGGTTATTTCAGCTCTGAGTATATTGAATTCCAGGTTAAATTCTTTTACCAGTTTATATGTAATTGGCTTGGTAACTATGTTTTCCGGAAAACTAAGAACCAGTTTTCTTTTTACCATCAGAGTTCCTCCTTGCTGAGTATATCAAGGGTGTTATATTTTTCTTCCAGTGGTATTGGAGCGACATAGTTGGTTAAATAGAACTTACCGTTTTTTATTTCTTTTTTTAGAACATTTGATATCTCCAATGCTTTTAAATAACTTGAAATTGACCCTGTCTGAACAAATTTACCCTTGATTTTAATTTTTCCGCTTTTGAGCTGTTTATAATTTACTTTTCCATAAGAGGGTCTGTTTCTTCTCTGAACGGAATAATCAAAAATCTCGGTATATATATCCTCGTCTTTAATTTTTAAAAATTCTACCATCTCTTCATCAATTACCGGGATTGGAATACCAATGCCTATAAATATGCTGACGCCATAACCATGGAAAGTACATGCTTTTAGGTATTCGGGCGACATTTCTTTTAAATTACCTATAACAGCAAGAGTTCCGGCCGTACCGCACGGCGTACCATTGGGCAACCTCTCCTTGCCCGGATTATGCTGTGTGCCATACCAGGAGACATATCCCTGACTGCCTGCCAGGAAGATTCTTGTACCTATTCCGATAGCCCTGTAATATGGATCATTCAGCAGTGGACTGAGTTGACCTGCACTACAGTAAGTAGCATTGCCGAAATTGGGTAGTAATTTTCCCATATAGGTATAAATAGTCCTGTTAGAAGAGTTGGTAGCTACCGCATAATTCTGGTAAGCATTTCTGGGGTTGAAAAGATAAGCCTGGTTTATTGTATCCCTTGTTATATAAGTTTCGATCTCTCTTCTGGGATAGCAATCCGTACCATGTGACGTTGCTCTTAGTTTTACCGGTTTTCCTGAAATCAAATCTTCAATTACATATGCCCCACCGTAACTTAACCCTTCTGTTTCCGAAAGTTCCGTAGCTCCCACATATACGTCCACAGCGGCTATTCCAGCATATGCAGGGACATCATTTAACCATACTTTGGTCATTTTTATTGGAGGGTCTGAGTGTCCAAAATTTATAAATGCTCCCGAAGAACACATAGGACCAAAAGTTGCCGTGGTGACCACATCAACTTCCTTTGCTGTCTTTTTTATCCCTTTTTTTTCAGCATAATCTATTATTTCTTCGGCATTTAATACTACAACTTTTCCATTTTTTATTTTTTCATTTATTTCTTCAATTGTTTTTGCCACGATATATTCAGGTCCTGATTTTAATTTAGTAGATTATGATACTCTAATATTGATATTTTTCCAATAATCAGCTGGCCCGGGAATAGATTTTTGTACGTCTATATAATATAATTTTTAAAAAAGGTTATTTAAACAATTACTCTAAGTTATAAAAAAATTTTATTTTAAAGCAATTTTAGAAAGGTAATTATAACACAGCAATGAATCCTAGATTTAGAAATCCACTTATTTTAAGTATTGTGGCAACTTTTTTCTTAGTACCTGTTCTTATCCTGACTATGTATATATTTAATTCTATTAATTGGATGATGCTGATTGTTACCGCTGCTATTTATTTGGTTATTATTTTTCTGGTTTTTTTATATTACGGTAGTTTTGGCAGGAAGTAAGTCAAAAGCGATGGTATATAATTATGATATAAAAGCGCATAGATATGACATAAATATTGAAAAACTACTGGCCGACAAGCTCAATCTGGATAAAAGTATATATAGAGATAGGGTTAAACACAAAGAGAAATATAATTGGAAGGTTATATATAAATATAGCGATCTTCTGGTTAGTTGTAACAAAGATATAAGCCTCAAGCTCGAGAAATTAATCAAAGAAATTTACTGTCTTCTGGAATCCTGCATAAAGGAAGATCCGATTTTTGAAAAAAGTTTATCACCCTTAAAAATAAAACCAGATTATCCACCGGTAATAAAAAGGATGTGCCGGAAGGCAGCTATTTTTAATGTGGGTCCGATGGCTGCTGTCGCCGGAGCAGTATGCGATTATATTGCTTCCGGTCTGGACAGATACTGCAGACGGTTAATAATAGAAAATGGAGGCGATATTTTCATAAAAAGCAATAAGGATATAGATGTTGGTGTATATCTGAAGAATAAATATTTTGCAGATCAGATATATTTAAAAATAAAAGCAGGCGATACTCCCTGTGGGCTTTGTTCTTCATCAGGAATTTTTGGCCATTCGCTCAGTATGGGCAAGAGTGATTTAGTCGTTGTTTTAGCTAAATCAACAATTAGTGCAGATGGCGCAGCCACTTCGATCGCAAATAAAATTAATAGCTCTAAAGATATTTATAAAACTATAAAAAACTATAGAAGTATAAAAGATATAACCGGCATTTTAGTCGTTAAAGATGATAAACTTGGTGTCTGGGGGAATATCGAACTTATAGACAGTTAAATCTTCTTAACTTTCTGGGAAGTGTCTTCAATATCTTTTTTTTCATCCTTTGGTTTAAAAACATCAGCACTTGCTCCTATAAGACTTTCACCTCTGAAAAGTCCTCCTTTGGCTATAGTCAGTAAAGCATCTTTCTGGGTTAGATTTCCGATAAATTTTCCGGTTGGAGTGATTTCAACTTCTCCGGATGCTACCATATCTCCTTTATATGTACCGGCTATTACAGCATCTTTTGTTCTAACGTTAGCTTCTACTTTTCCTTCTTTTCCAATTGTAATATCTTTGTCTGCTGTTATTTCACCGTTGACTATACCATCAATCCTTACTGAACCGGGGCAATTAATCTTCCCTTCTACCTTAACTCCCTCGGCAATAATAGTAATGTTTTTTACGCCTTTTACCTCAGCATCTTTTCTTGATAGCATATTTTTTCCTTCCTTTAAATTTGCCGCTTAAATTCTATATTTAAATGTTTTTTGCAAGATATTATAACACTTTTTGGCTAAAAATAATGATAATTTTATTACTTTAAATTTTATCTATAAAAATATAGAATTATACTAAATTATCAGCTAATCTTACAAAGAAATGAAAGATAAAAATTTGTTTACCCATATATTTACGCTGCTTTTGATATTTATGCTTATATCTGCAGCTACTTCATGCCAGATTGAGGGATCCGGCAATCAAGATATCCCGGAGACTAAAGAAACCGGAACTATAGATGAGATAAATGGCCAACAACAAGAAGAAG
>DATBWS010000104.1:0-44308 GCA_036514675.1 Candidatus Hydromicrobium sp. | reverse complement strand
GAAGACGTCATCAGGAAATTAATAAAATTAGATGAAAATAACAGGGATGCCTGGAGAATTATGCATATAATATTACAAAAACAGGGTAGGTATAAGGAAGCAGAAATAGCACATAAAAAAACAGGCGATCTCAAATAAATTTAAAATAAAGATCGCAGACTCCCTCGCCTCTGGCTCAGTCCGTCTTTTCAAGTCCCTGAAAACATGCACTTGTGGCATGTTTTCAATAATCTAACTTCATAATTTCAACCATATTTGTTGAATTTACTGGTGTCGGAAGGGGGACTTGAACCCCCACGAACTATAGCGTTCACAAGGCCCTCAACCTTGCGCGTCTACCAGTTCCGCCATTCCGACATATATAAATTTAAATTTAAAAAAAACGTAATGATCTTTGGCTTTACTAATTCTAAAAACAATGTTTATTATTGTCAATAAACCTCACCAAAACCTACAAGACTGCCGGATAGAAGTTGCAGCTTTTTTATAATTCCTATCCCTCTTTTGGTTTTAAGCAAATAGCCAGATGCTCCAGCAAATTTCCGGGTTTAACTAATAAATTAAAATCTTCATTTTCTTCCAGATCTTTCATTAAATCTAAATCTATCGGAATACTCAATAAATCTATCTCTTTATCACCAAGCATGCCAACGAGATTATTAATATCCGTATCAAATATAATTTGAATGGAATCTATTTCTGATACCTCACCACCAGAATAAAATTCGTTTTTCTCCAGTATCAAATGCTCTCCATCTACATACTCCCCTATTTTATAAGGACCATTAGCAATAATATCCTCTGCGGCAAAATTACTTATATCCTTTTCTTCCAATGATCCTTCCTTGAATACAACCACGAAAAGTTTCTTCCAATCTTTAATATTTTCTTTAAAAACAATATTGAATTCTTTTTCATTTATTACTTCAATTCCTTCTATTTTGGAATAATCTTCATCAATATTCATAATGCTTTCATTTTCCAGTATAGCATCATAGGTGTATTTAACATCTTCCGATGTAATGGGATCTCCGTCTTCCCAGAATATTTCCTCTTTAAGTGCGACTCTGACTTCCAGACCCGGCACACTGGTTATTTTCCCATCCGAAGAATAATCTTCTTCTGCCAGTACCGTTTCGTAGTCACCTTTTTCATCAATCTCCCATAAGCCTTTCATTACAAGATTATTTATATAGTCCAAATCGAATGGATTTGAAAGTTTAAAACCTTCACCTTCATAACCAATAATAACTTCATTTTCCCCATCTTCACCTGTCTGTTCTCTGCCAGATATAACCCAGTTTTCTATGTTAAAAAAGATTTTATTATTTTTGATACTAATATCCAATTGTTCTATCTTTTTGTTATTGTATGCAATAGAAAATAACCTGCTATATAGCGGTAATATTACTGCATCCTGGACCAGAACATTTTGTAAATCCTGTAATAACTCTTTTTTCTCTGCAGTATCACTTTCGTACATAACCTTATTTAGAATTTCGTCCGCATTTGAATTATCGTACCAATAAAAATTTTCACAATTTTTATTTTCTTCCGTCTTTAAAGGGGGTATCTTTCCGGAATCAAAGTTATAGGTTAAACTGCTTCCATCAAAATTATAGATTGACCATACACCCAGTTCGTAGTCACCTTTTTCAACGTAATCCTGATACCATTCTTTGGAAGATTTATTGAATATCCATAATTTTATTCCGATTTTATCCAGATCTTCTTTAATCATTTCTTC
The DNA here is from genome assembly GCA_036514675.1 of Candidatus Hydromicrobium sp. GTDB lineage: Bacteria > Actinomycetota > Humimicrobiia > Humimicrobiales > Humimicrobiaceae > Hydromicrobium. The sequence continues at coordinate 42,561 of DATBWS010000104.1, read as the reverse complement.
TATTATTTGCCTGGTGTCATTATCACTTATAGCACCTATGGCAATATATAGCGGATTATCCACACCGTATCCTGCCTTACTTAAAGACTCTTTTGCTTTATTTATATCATAATCGTATTCTGACCAGGCGGGGTAATAATAATAGGAATCTTTGGCAAATAGGCTATCCAGTACCTCGCCATATTCACCGAGTAATTCATTGACAATTCTTTCTCTATCTATTGCATAAAATATGGCCTTTCTGATATCGATATCATCCAGCGGATTTTTATTCTTTTGTTTTTCTTTTGATTCCAGGAAAAATTCTCTACTGTTAACATCTAATTCATTGACATCATTTTTTCCATTAACATTTCCTGCTTCATCGTCCTCTGTAGTAAATAACCCCAGATCATTATATTCACATGAATAGAGGTAAATACTGGTAAATATTAATATCAGCAGAATAGTAGATATTATTATTTTTTTCGATTTATTCATTTATACACCTATGAAAAATCTTCTTATCTAAATTATTGGTTTTCCAGCAAAAAAACACGCAGCAAGATGCTCATTTTCATTTTCTGAATAATTTTTTAATTCAGGTTCTTCTCTACTGCAAATATCCTGAGCATTCGGACATCTTGGATGAAAACTGCAGCCTGAAGGAGGATTAATAGGACTGGGAACATCTCCTTTTAAGACAATTCTCTTCCTTTTTCTTTCCAGCTCAGGATCAGGAATAGGGATCGCAGATAATAGCTCCATGGTATAGGGATGAAGTGGCTTTATATATAAATCTTCGCTTCTTGCAACTTCAAATAGTTTACCAAGATACATAACTCCTATTCTATCACTTACATGCTTTACCACAGAAAGATCATGAGCAATGAAAAGATAGGTAAGGTTAAATTCTTTCTGCAGATCTGTCAGCAAATTTAAAATCTGTGCCTGAACAGACACGTCCAGAGCAGATACAGGTTCGTCACACAATAATAACTTTGGAGTTAAGACAAGAGCTCTTGCCACTCCAACTCTTTGTCTTTGACCACCACTGAACTCATGAGGATATCTATTTATATGTTCGGGATTAAGACCAACTACACTTAATAATTCTTTTACCTTTTTCATTCTACTTTTTTTATTACCGATTTTATGTATTTCCATTGGTTCACTTATAATATCCCCTATGGTCATTCTGGGAGAGAGTGAAGCATAAGGATCCTGAAAAATTATCTGCATTTCCCTTCTTGCCTTAAACATCTGTTTTTTATCGAGTTTAAAAAGATCCGCACCATTAAATATAGCCGATCCTCCGGTTGGTGGAGTTAATCTAAGTATGACTCTGGTAGTAGTTGATTTACCGCAGCCGCTTTCACCTACCAGCCCGAATGTTTCCCCTTTATCAATATAAAAACTAATACCGTCAACCGCTTTTACTATTCCGGCACTCTTTTGAAATATAAATCCTCTTCCCAGATTAAAATATTTTTTTAGGTTTCTTACTTCCAGTAAAATATTATTTCCCATAATACTTGATTTAACTTTCTTGTTTAATCCTGTTTTCCAGTATTTCTTTTGACCTGCTGCAGGCAACAAAGTGTTTTTCTTCAATTTCGATCAGAGGGGGGTAATCTCTTCCTCTACATTCATCTTTACCATAAACACATCTATCCCTGAATGTACAGCCTTTGGGCAAATCTATAAGACTTGGCGGCAATCCTTCTATCGGTTTCAATTTTCCCTTCTTACCCTCATCCAGCCTTGCAATCGAATTCATAAGCCCAATTGTATAAGGATGAAGAGGTCTGTAATAAATATTATCCACTGATGAGAATTCTACTGTTTTTCCGGCATACATTACCATTACTCTATCTGCATATTTTGCCACAACCCCTAAATCATGAGTGATTAAGATAATCGATGAATTCATTTTATGTTTGAGCTCATCAATTAATTCCAGTATTTGAGCCTGGATGGTTACGTCAAGGGCTGTAGTAGGTTCATCTGCTATTAATATATCCGGAGAATTTGCTATAGCCATAGCTATCATAACTCTCTGCCTCATTCCCCCGCTAAATTCATGAGGGTAACATGCCAGACATTTTCTTACCTCTGCAATACCAACTATTTCCAGCAGTCTTATTGCTTCTTTCTTTGCAGATTTCTTATCGAGTTTCTGGTGTATAATCACTGATTCCATTATTTGATCACCTATAGTATAGACCGGATTTAATGAAGTCATTGGATCCTGAAAAATCATAGAAATCCTGTTTCCTCTGTAGCTCTGAAGTGATTTAAGGTCTATTTTAAGTAAATCCTTACCGTCAAAAATTATTTGACCATTTATAATCTTTCCAAGAGGCTGTGGAATAAGCCTTAATATGGAAAGTGCGGTAACACTTTTTCCGGAACCGGTCTCGCCGACTATACCCAGTGTTTCGTTACATGCAAGATCGAAGCTTATTCCGTCGACAGCTTTTACCACACCCTCATCGGTGTAAAAATATGTTTTTAAATCTTTTACTTCTAAAACTTTGTTATTTTCCGACATTTTTCATTACATTATTATTTATATAGTTATTTTCTTTTCTATCTCAATTTGGGATCAAAAGCATCCCTCAAGCCATCCCCTAGTAGTACAAAGCCAAGTACTGTTATAACAATAGCCAGTCCAGGGAATAACATCATCCATGGTGCAATATCAATATAGTCAAGAGATTCTGCAAGCATCTTGCCCCATGCCGGAGTTGGTGGTTGAACTCCTATTCCCAGGAAACTTAATGCCGCCTCAACAATAATAGCTGTGCCTACATTCATAGTCGCATATACTATTATAGGTGCCATTGCATTCGGAAAAATATGCCTGGTAATAATTCTATAATTGCTTGCGCCCAGTGCCCTGGCTGCCTCTATATATTCCTTATTCTTAATAGATAAAATAGAGCTTCTAAAAATTCTCGCAAAATAAGCCCATCCCAGAACGCCTATAGCTATAAAAATATTGATAATTCCAGGTCCCAGTATAGTCATAATAGCTATTGCTCCTAATATATAGGGAAATGCAAAAAATATATCAGCTACTCTCATAATTACAGCATCTGAAATATTCCCAAAATAACCGGAAAGCGCGCCAAAGAATAATCCTATAAACATTGATATTCCAACTGCGATAATTCCAACCTCTATTGAAATCCTGCTTCCATAGATCACCCTGCTGAATATATCTCTTCCCAGAAGGTCCGTTCCAAAAAAATGAGCCCCACTTGGAGATAATAAATATTCCTCCTTGATTCTCTCTATTGGATTATAAGGAGAAATAAAATTGGCAAAGATAGCAATTAACATAAGAGAGATAACAATTGCCAGTCCAAGCATAGCGAGCTTATTTTTCTTAAGCCTTTTCCATGCATCTTTATACAGCGATGACCGGGTATATTTTCTCTCCAGAATTAATTCACCGGTTATTTCCGAACTTTTTTCCTCTTCGATTTTCTTTTCGGGATACATATTAGAATTTAAATATTTATTTCTTTTTTATAGTACCTGATCCTCGGATCCAGCCAGGCATATATTACATCCACTAATAAATTCATAAATACAAAGATAAGTACCAGTATTAATGTTCCACCTATTACTACCGGAGCATCTCTTTGTAAAATTGCCAGATATATAACCCTGCCAACACCGGGCCAGTTAAAAACAGTCTCAGTAAGTATTGCTCCTCCCATAAATGCACCGAGATCCAGACCGATTAAAGTAATTACCGGTATAAGGGCATTTTTTAAAGCATGTTTTACGATTACCTTAAAATTTGAAAGTCCCTTGGCATATGCTGTGACTATATAGTCATTTGACATAACTTCAAGCATGCTGCTTCTGGTCATCCTGGCTACAAAAGCAGTGGATACTGATGCCAGGGTAATTGAAGGTAGTATATAATAACTGATGCTTCCGTCACCCATGCCAGACATTGGTAATATGCCCAATTTCAGGCCAAAAGCCACCTGAAGCATCATTCCCAGCCAGAATATAGGCACACAAACAGCCAGCGTAGTAGAAATGGTGACCAGAGTATCCCAGAAACTGTACTTTTTTACGGCAGAAACTATCCCGGCAAATATTCCAATAACAATTTCAATGAAAATTGCAGCCAAAGCTAATTTTATTGAATTGGGGTAATGTTCGGCCAGTATGCTGTTTACCGACCTCCTGTACCGGTAAGAATCACCAAGATCACCTTTTGAAAGTTGTTTCAAATACCGCCAGTATTGTACATATACAGGTTTATCTATACCCATTTTAGCTCTTAAATTTTCCAGAGCCTGTTCGGTTGCACCCTTTTGCAGAATTAATCTGGCAGGATCCTCGGGAATAATATATAACAAGGTGAACAATATAAGAGTTATTCCAATCAGCACTGGAATAATCTGTAATATTCTCCTTATAATATAAAATAACATATCACCTTATATTAAAATAAAAACTTAGTACCTTTAATATGCAACCTGCACCTCTTTGGTGCAGGTTGCATATCTTTTTATCTAATTATAATTTTTATCAATTACCTTTTTATAAACTAAAAAAATACAACTATCTTTGCTATTTTTCAAACCATACTTTGCTAAGGTCATAGTTTTCCATAGCATCAAGTACAAAACCTTTAACGTAAGGTTGAATAATACGTCTGCTTCCATAGAAGTAAATCAATATAAACGCAGAATCATCAACTACTGTTTTTTCAATTTCCCTATATTTTGCAATTCTTTCATCTTCATCCCTTGTGCTCCTGGCTTCAATAAGCAGCCTGTCTACTTCCGGATTACTATATCTCTGATAATTATCGGTAGATTCGGAATAAAACAGCGGGAACAGGAAATTATCCATCGTGGGGTAATCTGCAATCCAGCCAAGTCTGAAAAATCCTATTTCGCCATTCTGGAAGGCTTCAAGAGCGGCCCCCCACTCCATTCCTACTATCTCCACATTAATTCCTATTTCTGCCAGGTCAGCCTGTACTGCTTCTGCTGTGGTACCATGCACGGTTCCCAGGTTTATACCGAACTGTAGAGTTGGCAAACCTTCACCATCGGGATATCCGGCTTCTTCAAGTTTCTGTCTTGCCATATCAACATCATAGGTATATTTAGATACATTCTCCTGGAATCCCGGTATTCCCGGGGGAACTACTCCGGTTGCTGTAGTAGGAACTCCTTCCATTATTACTTCTATAATATTCTGTCTGTCTACCGCATAATTAATAGCTTCTCTTAATGCCAGGTTATCCTTAAACGGCTCGGTTTCGTAGTTCATGGCAAAATAATAAACCGCAAGCAATGGTTTCCTTATAGCATTGTCTCCATAAGCAGGATCGTCAAGTGTTGCCTGGATTTTGCCCTGGGGTATTTCAGTATATTCCAGATTTCCAGCTTTGAATTCCAGAAAAGCCGTATCTTCATCGGCAAAGATCACGTATTTAACTTTTTCCAGCAATGCTTTTTCCCCATAATAGTCATCAAATCTTTCCAGCTGGATATATTGGTCATGCTTCCATTCTACAAACTTGAATGCACCGGTACCGTTTGCATGCTCACTATATGCATCTCCCCACTGCTCTATATCTTCTTTCGCTACAGGATAAAATACCACATGGCCAACGGTACTAATAAAATCAGCATAAGGATATTTTAATGTTACTTCCAGGGTGTAATTATCCAGAGCTTTTACACCCTCCAGAGTATCTCCTTCGCCTGCCTGTAGTTCATCATAACCTACAATCGGCTGCAGGTGATATGCCAGGTAAGATGCCGTTTCTGCCCGGGCAACTCTCGACCACGAATAAACAAAATCTTCTGCAATAAGTTCCCTTCCACTGTGGAATTTCACACCTTTTTTCAATTTAAAGGTGTAAACAAGACCGTCATCGCTAATATCCCACGATTCTGCTATAGCCGGTTTGATTTCCAGTGTTTCAGGATCGTACTCAACAAGACCGTCCCATAATTGTCTTGCCACCTGTATTCCTTCGCTCTCATAACAATTAGGCGGATCGAGTGACACCGGTTCCATTATGAAACCTCTCCATTCTCCGCCTGTCTTTTTTTCTTCTTTACAGCCAACAAACACTGTTCCTATAAGCGCTATTACAACAAACATTATCATTACTACATAAAGCTTTTTATGAATTTTCACTAAAGCCTCCTTCTTTCTTTCTGTGATTACATTGCATGATTGTATTGCAAGATTTTTTACTTTAAAACCTCCTTTCGTTCTAAATAATAATCCTGCAATTTTAATTGATTTATAAAAAAATAAATAGCATTATAGTGGTAACGGTAAAAACCAGGCCCAGTATGATTGTAATCCTGTCAAGATTCTTTTCCACAATTCCTGCACCATCGAAAGTTTCCACCATGCCGGAGAATAAACCGGAAATACCTCCTCCTCTTCCCGCATGTAATAGGATTAATAGTACCAGCCCCAAACTGGCAATAATATGAAACGAAAACAAAATATTAAGAAAAATAGAACCCATATCTTCATCTCCTCCAAAATCATGATAAAATCTCAAATTGGCTTCTGGCCTATATTTTATCAAAAAAATAATATATTAAAAACACATTTTTATAAGTATATAAGTATAGTATATTATAAAACTTCTGCCTAAAATAAAAATTCAACTGGATAAAAGTGATCTACCCGTCATTTCCTCCGGTTTTTCTATTTTTAAGAGATCCAATATCGTGGGTGCAATGTCACTTAACTTAAAATTGTTGTTTTTTTCTTTCAATTTAATTTTTGAATTACAAATCAAAAAAGGCACCGATGATATGGAGTGAGCGGTTATAACTCTCTTATCAACATGATTTATCATCTCTTCCGCATTACCGTGATCCGCTGTTATCAATGCCAGTCCGCCACTCGTAATTAATTCTTCAACCACTCTTCCCACACATTTGTCTACTGCTTCAATAGCTTTTATCGCAGCATCAATATGCCCGGTATGGCCCACCATATCAGGATTTGCGAAGTTTAATATTATTACATCATATTTTTTTAATTTAATTTTACTTACCACGGCATCGGTGACTTCAAAGGCGCTCATTTCCGGTTTCAAGTCATAGGTTGCGACTTCGGGAGAAGGAATCAATATTCTATCCTCACCTCTAAATGGCTTTTCAAGACCACCGTTAAAGAAGAAAGTGACATGTGCATATTTCTCGGTTTCAGCAATTCTTAATTGTTTTAAATTATTATTTGATATAACCTCTCCTAAGGTATTTTTGATTTCCTGCGGAGGGAACACTACTAGAGCATTAAACGTTTTGTCATATTGAGTCATACACACAAAGTGGACTTTAGGCGGCTTCTGGCCTCTATCAAACCCTTTAAAACTATCACTTATGAATGCTCTGGTAAGCTGTCTTGCCCTATCAGGTCTGAAATTGAAGAATATTACAGAATCCCCTGACTTAATCTTAGCCTTCTCATTATCTTTACTCTCCACTATAGATGGAATAACAAATTCATCATCTATATTATTACTATAGGATGTTTCAACAACTTCGGCAGCTGTTTTAAACTCCTTTCCTTTTCTATATACTAACGCATCATAACTTTTCTTAACCCTATCCCATCTATTATCTCTATCCATACCATAATATCTTCCACTGACTGTGGCAATCCGTCCGATACCCTTCTTTTTTAAATAATCATCCACTTCATTTAGAAACGGTACGGCGCTTCTGGGAGGAACATCTCTTCCATCAAGAAAGGCATGTATAAATAAATCTTTTATTTTATGGTCACTTGCCAGGTCAATTAAAGCTTTGAGATGTTTGATGTGGCTGTGCACACCGCCATCTGATACCAATCCTATCAGATGAAGACAGCTATTATTTTTTTTTACATTTTCGATAGTTTTAATTAATACTTTATTCTTAAAGAAACCGCCATTTTTAATTTCTTTATTTATTCTGGTAAATTCCTGACATACAACTCTACCCGCTCCTATATTTAGATGACCTACCTCTGAATTGCCCATCTGACCTTCCGGAAGCCCTACTGCTTCTCCCGAAGCATTTAATCTGGTATTGGGGTAAGTTTTATAGTAATTATCCATATGGGGAGTTTTGGCAAGTTTAATAGCATTGCCTTCGATCTGCTCGGATAGGCCCCAGCCATCCAGTATTATTAAACAAATCGGTTTTACCACTCCTGCTTTATATGTCACTACTATCCTAATAATTAATTATGGCTATAAAATCATCAACTTCCAGACTTGCACCACCGACCAAAGCTCCATCGATATCTGACATATTCATAAGTTCAGAAATATTAGAGGGTTTAACGCTTCCACCATATTGAATTATTATAATCTCGGAAATCTTTTTGTTGTAAAGTTCTCCAATTTTCCTTCTTATAGCCAGGCACATATCATTGGCATCCTTGGATGTTGCAGTTTTGCCGGTACCAATAGCCCATATTGGTTCATATGCTACAGTCAAATCGTCCATACTTTCTTCATCAATACCGTTCAGACATTCTTCAATTTGACCCAGAACAAATTCTTCAGCCTTACCACTTTCCCTTATTTTCAGTGACTCACCAATACACATAATTGGTTTTAAACCGGCATTAAAAGCAGTCTTTGTTTTTTTATTAACACTCTTATTGGTTTCTCCAAAATACTGCCTTCTTTCACTGTGACCAATTATTACATATTCAACACCCAGAGCTTTCAGCATTATAGATGAAATTTCTCCGGTAAATGCGCCGCTGGACTCGTAATACATATTCTGTGCGCCAAGTTTAATATCAAGATTATCACTGTCAATTATGGTTTTTACGCTCTTTAAAGAAGTTGCAGGCGGACATACGGCTACTTCACAATTATTTTTATTATTATATTTATATTCAAGGTCTTGCATAAAGCTTACAGCCTGTAAATGGGTCATATTCATTTTCCAGTTCCCGGCTATAAAAGGCTTCCTCATTTCTATAATTCCTTTCAAGATTATTTATATTATTTCCAATTATTTATCTAAAAGAGATACTGCACCCGGTAATTCTTTTCCCTCCAGTAATTCCATAGCAGCTCCGCCGCCACTTGAAACATGTGAAAATTTTGAGGATAGATTATATTTTTTTAATGCTGCCAGTGTATCTCCGCCGCCTGCTACGGTAATTGCCTGGCTTTCGGCAATAGCATTTGCAATGTTTTTTGTTCCATTTTCAAAATTAGCCCATTCAAAAACACCTACCGGACCATTCCAGAAAATAGTCCTGGCCCTGGAAATTTCTTTTTTAAACAATTCTATGCTTTTATCTCCAATATCCAGCCCCATCCAATCTACCGGTATTGATTGTATAGATACAAGTTTTTTTTCTGCATCACTGTCAAATTCCTTTGCAACTACAATGTCTATAGGCAATATTAAATTAACATTATTTTTTTTAGCCAGAGTAAACATTTCTTTCGCAAAATTAATCTGACTTTCCTCGCAAATCGATTTACCTATTTCATATCCCTGTGCTTTTAAGAAAGTATAGGCCATTCCACCGCCTAATATCAGGCTGTCCACCTTACCCAGCAAGTTCCTTATGACCATTATTTTATCGGAAACTTTGCTTCCACCAAGAATAGTCAGAAAAGGCCTTTGCGGTGATTCCAGAAGAGATGTCAAAACCTCAATCTCTTTCTTCATTAAAAATCCCGCTACTGAAGGAAGATATTTTGTCACTCCTGCAACAGATGCATGCGCCCTGTGCGCAGCTCCAAAAGCATCATCAACATAGATATCCGCCAGGGACGCAAGTGACTTTGAGAATTCAACGTCATTAGCTTTTTCTCCAGGGTCGAATCTCAGATTTTCAAGCATCACAATTTCACCATAATCCATTTCATTATCTATATATTCTTTGATTTCCTGGGAATAGATATGGTCAAATTTCTTAATTTTTTTACCGGTTAATTGACCCAGCTTTTTTGCTGCAGGATCCAGCTTAAACTTATTCTCAATTTCTCCTTTTGGTCTTCCCAAATGAGACATTAAAATAATTTTAGCGTTATTTTCAATCAGATAATTTACGGTCGGTAATGATAATTTTATTCTGGTATCATCGGTTATGTTCAATTCATTATCCAGGGGAACATTATAGTCTACCCTGACCAGTACTTTTTTGTTCCTGACATTAATATCTTCTATTGTCTTTTTATTAAACATTTTTACCACCAAAGCTTCATTTCATAAACAACCGAGGTTACTGGACCCTGGTTATTTATTATTTAAATTTATTTTATTATTTATTTCATAATATAATTTATTAAATCATATAATCTGCTTGAATAGCCCCATTCATTATCATACCAGGATAAAACTTTGACCAGATTTCCCTGCTTAAAAGTACTGAGAGCATCAAAAACCGTAGAATGAGCATCGCCTATAACATCCACGGATACAATCGGATCCTCGCAGTATTTTAATATACCTTTAAATCCTGGTTCTTGAGAAGCTCTTTTAAAAGCATTATTTACATCTTCAGCCGAACAATCCTTTTCCAATTCTACAGTTAAATCAATCAGTGATCCCACTGCTACCGGTATCCTGACTGCCAGACCGTCCATCTTACCCTTTAATTCAGGAATTACAAGACCTATTGCACTGGCAGCACCAGTCGATGTAGGTATAGCTGATAAAGCAGCCGCTCTTGCTCTTCTTAAATCCTTGTGAGGAAGATCCAGGATTCTCTGATCATTAGTATATGCATGTATGGTAGTCATAATACCATTTTTTATAATAAAATTTTCATGAAGCACCTTGCATAATGGCGCAAGTGCATTTGTAGTACACGATGCATTTGAGATTATATTATGCTTCTCTTTATTATAACTTTCATGATTTACTCCCAGTACAATAGTGATGTCCGCTCCATCCTTCTTGGTAGGTGCAGATACTACAACCTTCTTTGCTCCAGCAATTAAGTGCTTGTTAGCACCCTCCCTTGATGTGAATATTCCTGTAGACTCCAGAGCAACATCAATTCCCAGATCCTTCCAGGGAAGCAACTCCGGATCCTTAACAGAGGTAATTTTTATTTTTTCTCCATTGACTTCTATGTAGTCATCTCCGGCTCTGACTTCGGAATCCAGAATTCCATATATTGAATCATATTTTAGAAGATGGGCGAGAGTTTTTGAATCATAAAGATCATTCACTGCTACAATATCAATATTATTATCTTTATCATACTTTAATTTTGCCCTTAACAACTGTCTGCCTATTCTTCCAAATCCATTAATTCCCACTTTTATTGCCATTGTGTCCCCCCTAATAAAATAATAATGTCAATACTAATTCATACAAATATATACAAATAAAATATTTTTAATTTAAATACAAACCGTGTAATTTTAACAAATTTGAGTAAATCAATAAAGTATATTTTTATAGAATATTTCTCTTACTGGCTATGGAAATACAGGTTTTTTCAACAAGATTAATTAAGCTTTATCAATATCTTTATGGAATAGTTTGATAGAATAACCTTTTAACTTTAAATATTCATATATCTTATCAGAAATAACAACCGAACGATGTTTACCACCGGTGCAGCCTATGCCTATCCCTAAATAACGCTTACCTTCTGCAATATAATTAGGTATCAAAAAATCAAGCATCTTTTCAAACATATTCAGGAATTTTTTTGTCTCTTCGCGGTATAAAACATAATCAATCACTTTACTATTTCTCCCATCCAGATCCTTCAATTCCTTGTTATAAAATGGATTGGGCAAAAATCTGACATCCATAACAATATCCACACTTTCAGGTAAACCGTATTTATATCCGAATGAAGTAATGGATATTTGCAAAAGTTTACTTTTTTCTACATCGCTCATCATGCATTCTGTTATAGCCATCCGCAATTCCTTTGAGTTCAGAAGTGTAGTATCTATCACTACATCCGCTATTTCCCTGAGTCTACTCATTTTCTCAATTTCTCTTTCAATTCCATTTCCAAGATTACCATCCTCAACCAGCGGGTGCTTTCTTCTGGTTAAGGAATATCTTTTTACTATAGCGCTCTTGGAAGCTTCTAAAAATAAAATTTTATATTCTATCTTCCTCTCTTTAAGCTTATCAAGAGTTTTATATATTTCATTAAAAAAATATCCGCTTCTTAAATCTATGGCAAAAGCTATATTACTAATATTTCTGTCCTCTATAGAGAAGTAATCAATAAGGTTGAGTAGAAGATGAGCCGGTAAATTATCTATGCAATAATAACCTGCATCCTCAAAATACTTGAGGGCTTCAGTCTTCCCCGCTCCTGATAATCCGGTAATTATAACTATTTTTATTTTACTATTTATTTTTTCTTTCGCAGCAATCATATCTCACTTTTTTTAAACATCATAACCTATACCTAAAATATATACTATTTTAATCTTTTTTATCTTTTTTTTCCCTAAAGAAAACAATTTTAGAAATCACTATACTGATAATGCTTATAACTATAGAACTCCATATATAGCCCCAGAATCCCTTTATTTCCAATCCCTTAATGCTTAGATCTACAACCCACAGCATACCCGCATTTATTATAATATTAAAAAGCCCCAGAGTTAAAATATTAATGGGCAGAGATAAAATTTTAACGACAGGCTTGACCAGAAGATTGAACAGACCCAGAAGCAAACCAGCCAGAAAAGCAATCTTTAACCTATCCCAGGTAGTATTTCCTGTTATATATATGAATGGTAAGAAGTATGAAGCAACCGCAATAGAAAAAGTAAGTACCACCCAGTCCAGAATCCATTTCAACAAATAAACCACCTATCCTTTATCGGTGAATACTTATGTATATATTAGTTGCATCTTTATAATTTAATCCTTTTATTTTCATTAAATCCTTTATAGTTTTACTTCTTAACTCTTCGATTGAGCTTATATTTTCGAAAATATATTTCTTCTTTTTCTCTCCTATACCTTTTATCCTATCCAGTATAGAATTGGTCATATTCTTGCCCCTCAATCGCCGGTGATAGTTCACGGCAAACCGGTGAGCTTCATCTCTGGCCTTAATGAGAACCCGTATATAGTTATCATTTAAATCAAGTTTAATTCCATCAGGATATTTGCCGCAGAATGCTACTTCTTCTTTTTTCGCAATACTGATGATATCAATACCCGGTATATGTTTTTCACATAATAATTTTTTTATGGTATTATATTGCGCTTTTCCCCCATCAATTATTATCAAATCAGGTTTTATATAGAAGCTGTTTCCTTTTTTTATTTCCCCATTCTCCAGGTATCTTAACCTTCTTGCAACGACCTCATTTATCATTCTGCAATCATCCTGCCCGGTGACTTCTTTTATCTTAAAATGCCTGTAATCATCAGTCAGCATCATGCCATTCATAGCGACAGACATTGAACCCACCGGAAATGATTCCTTTAGATTTGAAATATCAAAACATTCCATTCTCTTTGGAATATTCGCCAGTCCAAAAACTTCCTTCAATTTGATAAAATCTTTATAAATATTACTGCGTCCTGTATCCTTTTCAAACTTTTTTTTCTCCAGATATAATTTTGCGTTTCTAATCACCATCTCCATTATTTTTTTCTTTTCGCCAATCTTTGGAACTATTATCTCAATCTTTCTACTTTTCTTTTCACTCAACCATTCTGATATCGATCCAGCATTCACCATCTCCGGAGAGCAAAAAATCTTTGAGGGAATATCATCTATATCTGCATAATATTTCTCAATAAATTCTGATAAAATCTCTCCATCTCCAAGATATCTGGTATTATTTACAGTAAAATTATTAATAACTGCCAGCATCCCTGATCTATAAGTAAATAAACTTATGACCGCATCGTCCACATTCCTGGCAATAGATATGAAATCCCATTTACTCCCGCCTGGAAAAAATATTTTCTGTTCCTTATAAAGTTTATTTATATCCTCTATCTTATTTTTATATTCCGCCGCTTTCTCAAATTCTTTGTTCTTTGAATAATGCTCCATTTTTGCTTTTAATCTCTCAATAATAGTGCTGTCTTTCCCTTTCAGAAATAACATTACAAAGTCAATATTTTTTCGGTATTCTTCCGGAGAGACATTGCCTGTACATGGAGCCGGACATAATTTAATATGAAAGTTCAGGCAGGGTATATTTGTACCTTTTCCTGGTCTGGTTTTTCTGCAATCCCTTACCTGGAATATTCTTCTTAAATATTCAAGAGTTTTCCTTACAGCTCTGGCATCGGTATAAGGCCCAAAATACTCAGTATCTCTTATGCTCCTGTCTCTGGTTAAAAAAATCCGTGGAAACTTTTCTCCGGTTGTAACAGCAACGAAAGGATATGACTTATCGTCCTTTAAATCTATATTGTATTTTGGTTTATTTTTTTTAATTAAATTACCCTCGAGGATCAACGCTTCTGTTTCATTATCGGTAACAACATAATCTATGGATTTAATTTTTTTAGCAAAATCTAATGGTTTAGCATACAAAAAGTTATTACTATTATCCTGAAAATAGCTTTTTACTCTGCTATAAAGATTTTTTGCTTTACCAATATAAATAATTTCACCATGAGAATTTTTAAAGATATACACTCCGGATTTCTTTGGAAGTATCTTTAAAAGTTCCTTTATTTTATTTCCCTGGTAATTATCTTCGCTTATTTTTTTATTTACTACTGCTGTACCCATAAAGTTGTTCTTTCACCAAATTTTTATTCATATACATCTTTAAAAACTTCCCGGTATAAGAATTTTCATTTTCTGCTATTTCTTCCGGAGTCCCCCAGGCAATAATTTCTCCGCCTTTATCTCCACCTTCGGGCCCAAGATCGATAATATAATCAGCGGTTTTTATGACTTCAAGATTATGTTCTATTACAAGCACGGTATTCCCTGCATCTACCAATCTCTTTAATATTGCCAGTAACTTATTTATATCATCAAAATGCAGTCCTGTAGTAGGCTCATCTAGCAGATATAAAGTGCTGCCGGTACTTTTTTTTGAAAGTTCCGTAGAAAGCTTTACTCTCTGTGCTTCTCCACCGGACAGGGTTGTAGAAGACTGGCCTAACTTAATATAACCCAGACCCACGTCATTAATCAATTCCAGTTTTTTATTAATTCTCGGAATGTTTTCAAAAAAAATCGTTGCTTCTTCAACAGTCATATTTAAAACATCATCAATATTTTTTCCTTTATATCTTATTTCCAGAGTTTCACGGTTAAATCTCTTTCCTTTGCAAACTTCACAGGGGACATAAATATCGGGAAGAAAATGCATCTCTATTTTTATAAGTCCATCTCCGTTACAGAATTCGCACCTTCCCCCTTTTACATTAAAACTAAATCTTCCCGGTTTATAGCCTTTGATTCTGGATTCATGCGTTTTTGAAAACAGCTCTCTGATATATGTAAAAACACCGGTATAAGTAGCCGGATTCGAACGTGGAGTTCTTCCAATCGGCGACTGATCGATAACAATTACCTTATCTAAATTATTATAATTTAATATTCCATCGTGTTTGCCGGAATTATGCTTTGTTCTCATAAGCAGATTGGAAAGCGATGGATACAATATTTCATTAACAAGAGTGCTTTTACCGGATCCGGAAACTCCGGTTACTGCGATAAGTTTTCCCAGATCTATGTGGACATCAATATTCTTTAAGTTATGTTCTCTGGCACCTTTAATGATAATATATTTACCGTTTCCTTTTCTCCTTTCCGCCGGAACGGGTATAGATTTTTCTCCGGAGAGGTATTTTCCGGTTATGGATTTATCGCAGGTATATATATTTTCCAAATTTCCGCTGAACACAATTTCCCCGCCATGGATTCCCGCTCCCGGTCCTATGTCAACTACAAAATCCGAATTCCTTATGGTTTCTTCATCATGTTCTATTACTATTATAGTGTTTCCGAGGTCTCTCAATCGTTTCAATGCATTTATTAACTTTTTGTTATCTCTCTGGTGAAGACCGATACTAGGCTCATCAAGTATATATAGAACTCCCACAAGTCCTGATCCTATCTGTGTGGCCAATCTTATCCTCTGAGATTCACCTCCGGATAAAGTGCTTGATTTCCTATCCAGAGTCAGGTATCCCAGTCCCACATCTTTTAAAAAATTCAGCCGCTCAATAATTTCTTTAATCAGTCTTTCGCCAATCATTTTTTCTCTCTCAGTCAGTTTAAGCGACCTTAACCATTCTATACCCTCCTCAATGGTTTTTTCGCAGAAATCCGATATAGAAAGCGAACCAATTGTTACTGCCAGGCTCTCCTGCCGCAGTCTTTTGCCGTTGCATTCTCTGCATGGCCTGCTGCTTATCATTTTTTCTATTCTAATCCTCTGGCTTTCAGATTCCGTTTCCAGATACCTTCTGCTTAAATTATTGGAAAGACCCTCAAATTTTATATAATAATGCCTTAATCTACCCTTATGGTTTACATAACTGACTTTTATCCTTCTCCCATCAGTCCCGTATAATATTGTCCTTCTGGCATATTCGTCAAGGTCTTTAAAAGGAGTGTTCAGATCAAACCCATACTCTTCAGCCAGGCTTCTCATCAGCTGAGAGTAATAATTTGAATAACCCATATTAAAGAAAGGAATTGCACCATCCATTATGCTAAACTCGGGATGCTCCACAATCAAATCAGGGTCTACGTCTTTACTTATACCCAGACCGCTGCATTCTTTACAGGCTCCATAGGGGCTATTAAAAGAAAACATTCTGGGAGTAAGTTCCTCAAAATCTATGCCGCAATCCACACAGGAAAAATTTTCCGAGAAACTAATTATTTCTCCGGAATCCAGCAATTGAATATAAACAATACCGCCACTTTCTTTGAGCGATATTTCTATATCTTCCGAAAGCCTTTTTCTTATATCAGGTTTTATTTTTAACCTATCAACTATTATTTCGATATTATGTTTCAGGTTTTTATCCAACTTTAAATCAAAATCTTCTCCAAGCTCGTAAATACTGCCATCTACCCTGACTCTTGCGTAACCGTTATTTTTTATATTTTCAAATGTTTTTATATATTCACCTTTTCTTCCCCTTATAATAGGTGAAAGGACCTGAAATTTAGTTCCTTCAGGTAGTTCCAGTACCCTGTCCACTATTTGATCTACTGTTTGTCTGGTTATACGTTTTCCGCACCGGTAACAATAGGGTATTCCGATCTGAGCATAAAGGACCCGGAGATAATCATATATCTCGGTTATAGTTCCCACGGTAGACCTGGGATTCTTGGAAACACCTTTTTGATTTATGGATACTGCCGGTGACAGGCCTTCTATCAAATCAACATCCGGTTTTTCCATCTGTCCCAGGAACTGTCTTGCATAAGAAGAAAGTGATTCGACATATCTTCTCTGCCCTTCAGCATAAATGGTATCAAATGCCAGCGATGATTTCCCCGACCCGCTTACGCCGGTAAAAACTATAAATTTGTTTCTGGGAATTCTTAAACTTATATTTTTAAGATTATGCTCTCTGGCACCTTTTATTATTATTTCTTCTTTCATAAATATTATTTTTTAACCTCTATATTGGTTATCTTTTTTATCCTCTTTATTTCATCTCTTATGATAGCAGCTTTTTCAAAATTTAGTTCCCTTGCCTCCAGATACATTTCTTCTTCCAGGCCGATTATTATAGTGGCAACTTTGGAAGGATCCATATCCAGTAATTTATCCTCACCTAATCTCTTTTTCTTTTCACTTACTTTGAAATCAGATTTCGCTTCTTTCCTAGTTTTTATACCTTTACTATATAATATGTCAGATATGGCTTTATTTATAGTTTTTGGTGTAATATTATGATTTTTATTATATTCAACCTGCAGTTCTCTTCTCCTGTTGGTCTCATATAATGCATTTTTTATAGAATTGGTTAGAGCATCTGCATACATTATAACCTTACCGTTTATATTTCTCGCTGCTCTTCCGATAGTTTGTATAAGTGATATTTCTGATCTCAGGAATCCCTCTTTATCTGCATCCAGGATGGCAACCAGTGATACTTCAGGAAGATCCAATCCTTCCCGGAGTAAATTTATACCAACCAGCACGTCGCATACTCCGGTCCTTAAATCCCGGAGTATTTCCACCCTCTCTAATGTATCTATTGTAGAATGCAAATACCTTACCTTTATTTTTTTACCTGACAGGTAATCGGCCAGATCTTCTGCCATTCTCTTGGTAAGAGTGGTTACCAGAACCCTCTCGCCTCTGTTTATGACTTTCTTTATCTCATATATCAGATCATCTATCTGGCCTTTAGTTTTTCTTACATAGACCTGCGGATCCACCAGACCGGTGGGCCTGATTATCTGTTCCACTATCTGGCCGCTCACTCCTCTCTCATATGGTCCTGGTGTGGCTGAAGTAAATATTACCCTTTTAACCTTCGCTTCAAATTCCTCAAATCTTAATGGCCTGTTATCCAGAGCCGAAGGGAGCCTGAATCCGTAGTCCACCAGGGTTTGCTTTCTTGAATGGTCGCCTTCATACATTCCTCTGATCTGAGGAATTGCAATGTGGGATTCGTCAATAATAACCAGAAAATCACCTGGGAAAAAATCGAGTAGAGTATTAGGTGCTTCTCCCGGTTCTTTTCCCAGTATATGTCTTGAATAATTCTCGATGCCACCGCAAAATCCTAATTCCGCTATCATTTCCATGTCATATCTTGTTCTTGATTCTATTCTCTGGGCTTCAAGCAGCTTATTTTGTTCTTTAAAATATTTGATTCTTTCCTCGAGTTCTTCTTCAATTGTCCCCAGAGCCCTTGCAACCCATTCTACAGTTGCTAAAAAATGAGTTGCAGGCGATATAACATATGCTTCTTTATCATCATAAATCTCTCCGGATACAGGATCAAACTCGACAATTCTTTCCAATTCATCTCCCAAAAGCTGTATTCTTACAGCCCTGTCCTGATACGCCGGAAATATTTCAATGGTATCCCCTTTCACCCTGAATTTACCGTTAACAAATTCATAATCATTTCTTTCATATCTTATATTAACTAATCTATTTATTATTTCCTCTCTTTGAAATTCTTCCCCTGACCTCAAAATAATTCTCTGTTTTCCATATTCAGAAGGTGAACCCAGACCGTATATGCAGGAAACACTGGCAACTACTATAACATCATTTCTGGTATAGAGAGAATTTGTGGTGGATAACCTTAACTTTTCTATTTCTTCATTTATAGAAGTGTCTTTCTCGATATACATATCCTTACCAGGTAAATATGCTTCCGGCTGGTAATAATCATAATAACTTACAAAGTATTCTACTGCATTATCCGGGAAAAACCCCCTGAACTCACTACAAAGCTGGGCCGCAAGTGTTTTATTGGGAGCTAGGACCAGTGTTGGAAGTTGAAAATTCTGTATTACATTTGCTATTGAATAAGTCTTTCCGGAGCCCGTAACCCCCAGCAGACTTTGAAATTTAAGATTATTTTTAATTCCTTCCGTTAATTGACTTATAGCTTTTCCCTGATCTCCCTGGGGAGAATAATTAGATACTATTTTAAATTGAAAATCAGTCATATTGATTGTTGTTTTTCTTATTTATATACTTAGATATCTTTTAAAACTCTTTCCACTTTCTCCAGCAAATTTATTTTGGAACCATCATTATTAATAATAAAAGTTACTTTTTCCTTATTTATCTTTATATGCTGACCTTTTATTCTTAATTCTGTATTATCATCTGAAAAACCCTCATTCTTTAAGAAAGCTCCCCTCCTTTTATCGGAAGCATCAATCAGAATAATATAATCACAAAACAGGTCCAATTTGCAATCAAACAATACAGCTGCATCTATTATTATATAATCTTTATCCCGGCTCTTACTTAAAATATTTTTCACTTCACTTCTAATCAAAGGAAACATCAGTCTATTTAATTTTCTTAGTTCTATTTTACTGGAAAAAACTTTCTCTGCTAGAGATTCAAAAATCAGATCTCCATCGGAACTGAATATTTCATTTCCAAAAATACCCTTAAGTTTATCCAGGACTCCAGGAATTTTTGAATAGATATTTTTTGCAACTCTATCTATATCCAGTATCAGGACGTTTTTCTTTATTTTTTTTATATATCTCGTTACTGTACTTTTACCCGAAGCAATCCTGCCTGTAATTCCCAATACTATTATGGTATTCCTCCTTCTGTCTTAATAACTCAATTATTTTCTGCCGATACAAAGAAGTTTGAAATTAAATATGAAAAAGATAATAACAATTAATGGTTTTCTAAGATATTATCATGGTTCTAAGCAGTTTTAAGATATAAACTCGAATGGCTGAAAAATGCTACTTTACTCTATATTGGCTTCATTTTTCATTTCCTTAAGTATTTCTTTTATTTGTACTTTTTTCTTGGATTCTTTATCTTCTACTTCTTTATTCTGGCTTTCTTTTTCTTCTTTGCCAGAAATTTCTGCTTTTTCATCAGCTTTTTTTGGTTCTTTTTTTGAAGTTTCCTTTTTTACATTCTTTTTTTCCGATTTTGAATCCCTGACTTCCTTTTCTTCTTCTTTATCTTCAGCTGGATTTTCAACCTGTTTAACACTGAAAGCCATTCTTCTTTTATCAAAATCTATATCAATAATTCTTACCATTAACTCATCCCCGATTTTTGCAGCATCACTCGGCCTCTTTACCGGCTCCATACTTAATTCTGATATATGTACAAGACCCTCCAGGTCTCCCTCGATCTGCACAAATAAACCGAACTTTACAATTCTGGTTACTTTACCCTTTACTATATCTTTAATCGAATAATTTTTTATTTTCTCCAGCCAGGGATCTTTCTGAGTTTGTTTCAATCCCAGAGATAGCCTTTGTTTTTCATAATCAATATCTAATATCTCCACATCTACTTCTTGATTAACATTAACCACTTCCGAAGGATGCTTTACATGATTCCATGAAAGTTCGGATATGTGTACCAGACCGTCAACGCCTCCCACATCAACAAAAGCTCCGAATTCCGCAATACTTGTAATCATACCTTTCTTTACCTGGCCGATTTCCATTTTGTTAAGTATTTCTTTTCGCTGTTCTTTTCTTTCATCCTCTATGATTACTTTCCGGGATAGAACAACATTATTTCTATTCCTATCAACTTCAATAATTTTACATACGCACTTCTCACCAATATAAGATTCAAGGTCTTTAGTTTTTCTGACATCTATTAATGACGCCGGTAAAAATCCTCTTAAGCCTATATCTACTATCAGACCTCCTTTGACACATTCTATAATATCACCTTCAACCGTATCCCCATTTTGATATATTTTTTCTATCCTATCAAAATTCTGTTCTACTTCAGCTCTTTTTTTAGACAGTATTAACCGGCCATCTTGATCCTCTTTCTGAAGTACCATTATTTCTATTTCATCGTCCACCTTCAAAACATCTTCAGGTTTCACATCGCTTCTTATCGAAAGCTCACTTACAGGTATAACTCCTTCCGATTTGAAACCCACATCGACCAGAACTTCGTCTTTATCAATTTTTACTACCTTACCCTTAATCACATCACCATCATTTAAATTAACCATGGTAAGATCGTAATTGGGAACCATCTTACCATCTTTATTCTCTATCATACAATTATCATTTGTTAGTTTTCTATAAAAATTATTCTCGGTCATATCTTAATAAATCAATCTCCTTTTTTAATATTCGAAAAGGATAACATGCAAGAAAATAATAATCAATATTATAAAATATTTTTTTAAATATACCAATTTTTGCCTGTTTTTATATCCACCCTGAGCTTTACTTTCAAACTCACACAATTTTCCATTGATTCTATTACCATATTCTTGACTTTAACAAAATCTTTCTCTTTTAATTCCAGTACCAGTTCATCATGAACATGAAGTATAATGTTGCTGTCTATGCTAGCTGATTTTAATCTGTTAAAAAGTATTACCGTGGAAAGTTTCATTATATCGGCGGCGCTTCCCTGCATGGGAGTATTTATTGCAAATCTTTCTCCAAGACTTCTTATTCTAATATTACTGCTTCCAAGTTCTCTTAAATATCTTTTTCTTCCAAAAATAGTGGTTGTATATCCCTTTTTATACGCATCATCTTTCAGAAACTTCAAATATTTTTTTACTCCCGAATAACGACCAAAATATTTTCGGATATATTCTCTCGCTTCTTCCTCGGAAATTGAAAGCCTGCTCATAAGACCATATTCGGTCATCCCGTATATTATTCCGAAATTTATGGTTTTTGCCTTTCTTCTTAAGTTTTCGTCAACTTTATCATAGCTTACCCCGAATATCTCCGAAGCTGTATGGGTGTGTATGTCTTCTTCCCGGTTGAACGAATCTACCAGATTTTCATCGCCCGATAGGTGAGCGAGCACTCTAAGCTCTATCTGGGAATAATCCGATGCCAGAATCAAATCATAACCTTCTCCGGGTATAAAAGCTTTTCTTATCTGTCTCCCGTAATCGGTTCTTACCGGAATATTCTGAAGATTGGGGTCGTTGCTGCTTATCCTTCCGGTAGACGTTCCTAATTGGTTGTACGTGGTATGAACTCTGGAGTCTTTAGGATCAATCAAACCTGGTAAAACATCGATATAAGTATTTTTAAGTTTGGTTTTTTCTCTCCAGTCCAGTATTTTTTCTATCACGGGAGAACTGTCATAAATAGCCTTAAGAGTTCCCGCATCCGTGGATAATCCTGTTTTGGTTTTTTTTATGGCAGGGAGTTTCATCTTTTTATAGAGAACCTCCGATAATTGCTGCGAAGAATTTATATTGAACTGCCCACCGCAAAGTTTGTGAATTTCTTTCTGGAGTTTTTCTATATCACGTTCATATTCCTTAATTAAACTATTCAGATACTTTTTATCTATATTAACACCGGTATATTCCATTTCAGCAAGTACCTTTATAAGGGGCTCCTCTATCTGCCAGTATAATTTTTCCATATCCTCTTTCTTTATTTTTTCAAGCAACTGGGCTTCTATCTTTTTATAAAGCTTTAGTTTTTTTAATATTACATCCAATTTCTCCTTATGCGCCTTCATTTTCTGCTTTTCATCCATATATAAATCGAGCTTTAATTGCTTTTTCCCCTCTGTATCTTTTATTTCAACCAAATCACCATCTTCTCTACTCTCATTGAATTCGATATCTTTTATTTCCATATTCAACAAATCCTTAATTATCTCATCCAGATTAACCGTAGATTTAACAGGATTTAAGATTAAGTATAATATTTTGTAATCTATAAACTTTCCACCTAAAATAATTCCGTAATCTTTTAAAATTTTATATATTCTTTTAAAATCGAAACCGGAATTTTTTATTTCTTTATTTTCCAGTACTTTTTTTAAAGCCTCCTTTACAGCCTCTTTATCCAGGTCATCTTTCTTAATCAAAAATGCATCATTTTCTCCATAATACAAAACAATACCGTTAAATACATCTTCAAAGGTTGATTCTGCTATATATATACTTTCACCAGGATTTTTATTTAAATTCTCCAGGTTTGAACCCAGGGTTAAATGTTTCAGATTAACCTTATCCATTACTTTTCTAACCGCAGGGGCTTCTTCCTTAAAATCAATCTTATCTCCGAGGCTAACCAGCTTCTTTTCCAGGGATTTAAACTCAAGAATTTCAAATAACTGCTTAACTTTATTAAAACTAATATTCTTAAAGCTGCTATCCATAATCTCCCGTATATTTATATCACCGGTCATTTTTAATTGAGTCAATTCCTTACTTAACTCAGCAATATCTTTATTTTTTACCAGCAGTTCCCTCAGCCGTGGGTTTGTTATTTTATTAATGTTCGAATAAATTTCTTCCAGAGAACCATATTCTTTCACCAACGATCTGGCTGTCTTTGGCCCAATGCCCGGAATACCCGGTATATTATCCGAACTATCTCCCATCAAGGCTAATAGATCCTTTATATTTTCAGGTTTGACTCCAAGTTTTTCCTCCACTTTAAACCTGTCAAATAATACCGTGTCCGTAATACCTTTTTTAATTGCCATAACTCTTATGTTATCAGAAACCAATTGTAATATATCTTTATCACCAGTAACTATTATTACTTGATCGAACCAGTTTTTAACCGTATCCGCTATACCTGCAAGTATATCATCAGCTTCAAAACCATCTTTTTCCAGAAAAACGATATTAAAGGCATTTAAAACTTCTTTAATTAAAGGAAACTGATCCGACAGTTCTGCGGGCATTTTTTTCCTTTTTATTTTATACTGGTCGAATATCTTATGCCTGAAGGTCGGGACCTTACTGTCAAAAGCGCATATTATGGTATCCGGGTGTTCCTCCTCTATAAGCTTTAACAGCATATTGGTAAAACCCAGAACGGCATTTGTAGTGGTACCCGATGAAGTGGAAATACTGTCGGGAATAGCATAGAAAGCTCTGTATGCAATATTATTTCCATCAATTAAAATGACTTTATCATTCCTTTTACTTTTCAATCAAAACTCCTTGATTTTAAACGGGACTTACGAAGGAAAACTTTTTAATTCTTTTATATATTTTTAAAAAAAATTCACTATTTCTTAAAAAATAGTGGTAAAAAAAATAATTTTGTTTGACATTATTGCATAATTTTATATTATAACACTTAACAAAAATAATTTTATAAATATAAATATATATAAAAGGCAAAGAAGCCTTTATTGCATTGGAGCATATATTTCTATTGGCAGTGGCTAATAAGAAGTAATGCTCCTTTATTTTATATTATTAATAAAAAAAGGAGCAAATTATGAGTTATTCAAAAATCAACGCATCTTCTGCGACACTCACCAAAAATCTATCCGGGGATAATATAAACCCGTTTAGCGGAATGTGCGCAACCTGTATTGAAGGCTGTCTGGGGCTTTGCGAAATTGGAAAATCATCTTTTAGAGGTACAGAAACCATTTACCCGCAGCCTTATGGGATTATTACTGCAGCTTCGCAAAAAGATTACCCCATAGATTATTCCCATTTTAATATAATGGGAACTGCATTTGGTACCCACGGAATAGAAGAAAACAGCGATAAGGCAATTTTTACAAATGTTGACCTTGAGTCCGCAGTTGGCAAGAACAAAGATTTAAAATCAAAGCTTCCTTTTATTATTCCCGGCCTGGGTTCTACCGATGTAGCCAAAAAAAACTGGGATGGACTGGCGATTGGATCTGCTATAAGCGGTGTAATATTGACTATTGGTGAAAATGTATGCGGAATCGACCCCAATTCCGAATTTGACAGTAAGGGAAAAGTAACAAATTCTCCCGAACTTAAAAGAAGGGTCTCCCTTTATAAAGAATGGCAGCAGAAAGGTTATGGAGGAATCGTAGTACAGTCAAATGTGGAAGACACAAGATTTGGAGTTTTAGAGTATGCTATAAAAGAGCTGGGTGTGGAAATAGTGGAACTCAAATGGGGTCAGGGAGCAAAAGATATTGGCGGTGAAATTAAGATTAATGATTTGAATAGAGCGATTGAAATCAAAAAAAGAGGATATATTGTATTACCGGATCCTCTTGATTCCGATGTCCAGGATGCATTCAAACACGGCGATTTTAAAGAATTCGAAAGACATTCCAGAGTTGGAATGGTAAACAGAGAGGATTTCCTCGGCGCTGTGGAAAATTTAAGAAAATCCGGAGCAAAATACGTATTTTTAAAGACCGGTGCCTACAGGCCGGCTGATCTGGCAAAGGCTATAAAATATTCTTCCGAAGCAGGTATTGATCTCCTTACTATAGACGGAGCCGGTGGAGGCACTGGAATGAGTCCCTGGCGCATGATGAATGAATGGGGAGTTCCTACAGTTTACATACAATGCCTTGCCTATAACTGCGCAAAAACACTGGCTGATAAAGGAAAATATATTCCTGATCTTGCCATTGCCGGTGGATTTGTTCTTGAAGATCAGATTTTTAAAGGTCTCTCTCTGGGTGCACCGTATTTTAAACTGGTTGGAATGGCACGATCTCCAATTACAGCATGTATGGTAGGAAAAACCATTGCCGATAAAATCAAATCAGGGGATATTCCGAAGTCAATAGAAAAATATGGAACTGACCTGGAGTCAATATTTGTAGAAGTGACAGATCTACGCAAAGAATTCAAAGATAAGGCAAATGATATCCCGGGATCAGCAGTAGGATTATTTTCCTATTTTAAAAGACTGGAACAGGGATTAAAGCAGCTTATGGGAGGCGCCAGAAAATTTGCATTAAAATATATTGACAGAGATGATATTACAGCTCTAACCCGGGAAGCATCCTCAATATCCGGAATCCCTTATGTTATGGACCTTGATAAGCAGGAAGTAGATAAAATCCTGAATTCATAAATTTTAAAAATCTTTGATCGTTATTTTTACGGTTAAGAGAGGCTCAATGCCTCTCTTAATTTTAGCCTGAGAAATATTACAATACTGGTTTTTAATTATATTTTATTTTTTTCATAAAAAAGCGTCATCAAATTTCATAGAAATTTAATAACGCTTTGTAAATAAACTATAATAAATTATTATACAATTGTCAATTTAAAAAAATACTACCCACTTAGTTTTTTTTAGGCATGTAGCATAAAAACCGGTGTTTAATTTTATAGCTATTCTTGATAATAATCCGGATAAATTGTATTATTTTAGAGCGCCGAAGTGGCGGAACTGGCAGACGCGCTGGACTCAAAATCCAGTGAACCGCGAGGTTCGTGTCGGTTCGATCCCGACCTTCGGCACCATACTTACTATAAAATCTCGCTGTAAAATTTAATACTGGTCAATAACTTATATATTAAATATCCTGAGACCCTGAAATTTCAAAAAATATTTTTATAAAGCCAGTATATGCGCCAGCTTATATATATCCTTATCTATAACCTTTTTTATTTCAAAAATTTCTTCGAATCCTGATGTTTCTATTTTCATGCTTCTGATTCCTACCATACAATCACTTTCACCTTCAAGCAACAGCTCTACAGCCTTTTTACCAAATTCTGCGGCCAGTATTCTATCCATGGCAGACGGAGAACCTCCTCTCTGGATATGGCCCAGCACCGATATTCTCACTTCATGGCCTACAAGTAATTTAATCGAGGAGGCAACATCGCTTGCGCTGGATGCCCCTTCTGACACTATTATTAAGGTGTGCCTTTTACCCTCTCTATGGTTTTTTATCTGGTTGGCAATATTAACCAGATCAACCTCTATTTCAGGAATTAATATATAATCAGCTCCACAGGCAACTCCTGTGTTTACTGCTATCATTCCTGAATCTCTTCCCATCACCTCTATTACAAATATTCTTTCATGAGAAGATGCTGTATCCCTAATTTTAGAGATGATATCAATTATTACATTAAGCGCTGTATCAAATCCTATACTATAGTCGGTTCCTGCAATATCGTTATCTATAGTAGCCGGAATTCCTACAACCTGAACTCCCTGTTTATGAAGTTCATGAGCACCCCTGAACGATCCATCTCCACCAATTACAATCAGCCCCTCTATCTCGTTTTTTTTCAAATTTGCTATAGCCTTTTTCTGCCCTTCCCTGCATTTAAATTCTTCCGACCTTGCAGAATAAAGAAAAGTACCTCCTCTATCAATAATTCCACCGACTGAATTTAGATCCAGTACTTTAAAATCATTACCGATGAGTCCCTTATATCCTTCATAAAATCCATAAACATCCAGATTGCAATATATTGCATATCTGGTAACCGTTCTTATAACTGCATTCATCCCGCTGGCATCTCCGCCGCTGGTCATAAGCGCAATTCTTCTTTTTTCTCCCACTCCAATCACTCCTTTACTTTCTCCTACTTTTTAATTCACCAAATACCTCTTCCAGAGTAATCTTCTTTTCAACCATCAAGACTAACAAATGATAAATCATATCTGCTATCTCATTAACCATATCCTTTTTTTCCTGATGTTTAGAAGATAGAACAACCTCCATACTCTCTTCTCCAAATTTCTTTATTATTTCATCCAGTCCTTTTTTATGAAGCGAATAAGTATACGAATCAGGAATTTTGTTTTTTATTCTGCCTTCTATAATACTATACAATTCATCCAGTATATTCTGTTTTGAGCTTTCCTTGAAATATTTATCAAAGTCCAGATCATTCTCAATATCTTTCAGTTTCCTGTAAAAGCAGCTTTTTCTACCGGTATGACAGGCATTTCCCACCTGTTCCACGCCGATAAGTAAAGAATTTCCATAACAATCATATTTTATATTTTTTATTTTCTGTATATTCCCGGACGACTCACCTTTGTTCCATAATCTCTTTCTTGTTCTGCTCCAGAACCAGGTCGTGCCAGTCTCCAAGCTTTTCGCCAGAGATTCCCTACTCATATATGCCAGCATAAGAACCTCGCCTGTTTTATAATCCTGAATGATAGCCGGAACTAAACCAATATTATCGTTCTTTTCTTTACTAGTTTTATTATTCTTTTTCATAATCTCATGATCCATTTATTTTGATAATGCTTTTTATTTATATTCTTACATTTATCCCTTCAGATTTTAGATACTGCTTGGCTTCCCTTATTGTATTCTGACCGTAATGAAAAATAGATGCCACAAGAACTGCGTCAGCACCGGCATATTTTATTACATCTTTTAAGTGTTTCAGTTTTCCGGCCCCTCCCGAAGCTATGACCGGTATGTTTACTGCAGAAGTAACCGCAGCGGTAAGTTCGATATCATAACCATCCTTTGTTCCATCCCTGTCCATACTTGTAAGCAGTATCTCACCAGCACCCAGATCTTCCACTTTTTTTACCCAGTCTAATGCATTCATTCCGGTAGGAGTCCTCCCTCCATTTATATATACTTCCCAGAAATTCTTGCTTCTGTACTTTGCATCAATGGCAATCACTATACACTGACTTCCAAAAATCTTTGAAGCCCTGCTTACCAGGGAAGGATCTTTGACTGCAGATGTATTAATGGAGATTTTATCTGCGCCTTTTCTTAATATCTCCCGTATATGCTCTATTTTGCTTATACCTCCACCTATAGTATATGGTATAAATACTTTTTTAGCAGTTTTACTTGCAAGATCAACCACCGTTCTCCTTCTTTCATGAGAAGCTGTTATATCTAAAAACACTACTTCATCAGCACCTTCTCTATCGTAAAAAGCTGCCAGTTCTACCGGATCACCTGCATCTTTTATATCTATAAAATGTATTCCTTTTACAACCCTTCCCTTATCTACATCCAGACAGGGGATCACTCTTTTAGTTATCATTTTTTTAAGACCCAATCTCTATTGCTTCTCTTAAATTAATCTTAACTTTTTCCTCGTATAAGGCTTTTCCAATTATTACACCAATTATTCCCATATTTTCAATTTTCTTTATATTAACTATATCCTCTATGCTGCCGACACCTCCGGCAATTATAAATTTCATTCTGGAACTTTCCAAAATTTTTTTAATAAACCCTATATTGACTCCTTCAAGTGTTCCGTCTCTTGATATATCGGTAATAATCACTTCTCCCGCACCGGACAACTCCACTTTTTTTATTAATTCAAATATACTAATTGCCGATTCTTTCTGCCAGCCGTTTTTGTAAACCATTCCATTTATACCATAGTCAATGCTTATAATAACCATATTTTTATAATCAGAAACGCTGCTCTTTAAAAAATCCGTATCTTCTATGGCTCTGGTTCCCAGTACAACTCTATCTATACCTTCATTCAGAACTTTCTGTATTGCCTCAGGACTTCTGATTCCACCGCCATATTGTATCTTTATATCTATTTTTTGTTTTATTTCAAATGCCACATTCAGATTCTTCTGCCTGCCGGTCCGGGCACCATCCAGATCAATGACATGCAGCCATTCCGCCCCCTCTTCCTTCCATTTTCCCGCTGCTTTAATCGGGTTATCAAAATACTTCTTTTGGGTATTAAATCTGCCTCTGGTTAATCTTACACAGGCGCCATTGATTAAGTCTATTGCCGGTATTATGGTCACAGGCTTCTTTCCTTTACTATATTCCAAAAATTTTCCAGGATCTTTAAACCGTCTGCACTACTTTTTTCCGGATGGAACTGGAACCCGTAAATATTATCATATTCTATGCTGGCCACTATTTCCATTCCGTAATCTGTGGTGCTGCTTATAATGTCCTTATTGCGCGGAATTACACGATAGGAATGAACAAAATAAAAATTTTTCCCCTCTTCTATTCCGGAAAATATTTTACTATCTTTTTTTAATATCTTTAATTGATTCCATCCCATATGTGGTACTTTAACCACAGAAGGTATTTTTTCAACAGAACCTTTTAATATACCCAGTCCTGTATTCTTGCCATTTTCCAGGCTATATTCAAAGAGCAACTGCATTCCCAGGCATATTCCTAAAAAGACTTTCTTTCTTATGTTTTCTTTTAAGATTTCAATCATATTCAGTTTTTCAAGACTTTTACACGCATCCTTATATGCACCTACACCGGGCAGTATCAGTGCTTCAGCATTGTTTATAACCCTTGCATTGCTGGTTACCCTTATATCGGCGCCAATTTTATTAAAAGCATTTTCCACACTGCTGATATTTCCCATATTATAATTTATAATTGCAATATACATTCTTACTCCATTACATTATAATCTGATACTTTATTTCTTGATTTATAATAAGCACTGTCCGGTTAAAATTAATATCCGGGCTTATATTATACCTTTGGTTGAAGGTACAGTACCTGCTCCTGATAGTCTACTCGCATTATATAGTACTATACCAAAAGCTTTAAAGATTGCTTCTATTATATGATGGGAGTTTAATCCGGTATTTTTATTTATATGAAGATTTATAAAGCTATTACTAACCAGAGCTCTGAAAAAATCTTCTACCATAATGGTTTCCATTCCATCAATTTTTTCATAATCCACGTTAACATTATATCTCAGATAAGCTCTTCCACCTATATCCATGGATACGGTTACTTCTGTTTCATCCATTGGTAATAAAATATATCCAAATCTTTTTATCCCGCTTTTATTCTTCAAACAGTCAATAATAGCTTTACCCAGACAAATACCCACATCCTCCACTAAATGGTGGCAGCTTACCTTCAGGTCACCGGAAGCTCTGAGTTTCATATTAAAATTTCCATGTCTCGTAAAACTTTCCAGTACATGATTGAAAAAAGGTATGGAAGTTTCTATATCAGAAGTTCCGCTGCCATCCAGGTCAAATTCAAGCTTTATATCAGTTTCTTTAGTTTTTCTGATTATTTTTGTTTTTCTTTTCATTTTTTTATTTTATTACATTTTTAATTTTATTCATAAAATTACTTATTAAATCATACTTAATTCTATAACTTGTAATATTTGCAATTAACCTGGTAGTTGAAACAACAACTTCTTCCATTTCCATTAAATCATTCTCTTCCAGGGTTTTGCCGGTAGAAGTTATGTCCAGTATCTCATCAGCAATTCCTAAAATAGGGGCCAGCTCTACCGAACCATGCAGTTTTATTATTTCTACCTGCATCCCTTTCCGGTCAAAATATTTTTTTGCAATATTAGGATAGCTGGTAGCAACTCTTATAGAGCCAAAATGCCTGTACTGCTCTTTTACTTTTTCCACACGGTCTTTCAAAGTAGCTAAAATTATCCTGCATTTTCCACTTTTTAGATCCAGCAGTTCATACACATTGCTTTCTTTTTCCATTAAAGCATCTTTACCCGAAAAGCCAATATCACAGGCGCCGTGTTCAACATAAACCGGAACATCCATCGGGCGCGAGATTATATATTGCATAGAGTCCTCTCCGGAATATATGGAAAGCTTTCTGTTTTTTTCCATCAGGGGCTCTATTTTATACCCTGCTTTTTTTAATATGTCCACACACTGATCAAACAAATATCCTTTTGGAATTGCAATTTTAATTTCTTTTTTCATCTTTTATCTCTTTTATAAATTCGCTTATTTCTTTTACTCTCTTCACATTCTTCTTAAAATCGTTTATCTTTACATTATTTAAGTCCGGTTCAACTTCAACAAGCAAATCACAATTTTTTTCCTTTGCAAAACTTTCCGGATCATGTATATCCTCAAAAGATAATTCTACAATGATACCTTTATCACGCAATTTACGGGCAAATTTCATTAAATCCACCGCATTTTCATTATTTCCGCCTTTAATTAGAATCTTTAAACTCTCCTTCAAGTCTATTTCCTTCATAGCCTTATGAGTTAAATCTATATCCAGGGCAAATCCGGTGGCAGGAACATCCATTCCGAATTTTTTTATAAGTCCGTCATATCTTCCACCGCTGCCTATAATATCGGCTATATTTGAGTGATAAACCTCAAATAAAAGCCCGGTGTAATAATCAAAATCCCTTATAATACTGAAATCAGTTACAAGACAGCCTCCATAATCAAGTCTTTCCAAAATATCATATATTTCTTTAATATAGTCCAGACTTTTAATTACCTTTTGTTCTTTTATTCCGGAAATCAAACCGGATATTCTTTCAATATTACTCTCCGGCTGTATTAATTTTAAAAAAACCTCCGCTTTATTTTTATTTTTCTTACTTAGAAAATTTTCTAATGCCACAAAGTCTTTCATAACAACTTTCTTCTTGATATGTTCCCTATCTTTTGGATCAAGTTTAAACCAGTCACATAATCCTTCAATAAATTCAACATGTCCTAATCCTATTTTATAATTACGTAAATTCAGTCCGTTCAAAATATTTATTAATATAACCAGAATTTCAATATCTGCCATTATGGCACTTGATGAGCCGATAAACTCAATGCCGGCCTGATTGTAAATCCTACTCATACCTTTTTGAATACCGGATTGTCTGAAAGAATCTGCAAAATAGCAAAATCTAACCGGAAGCTGGTTTCTTTTTATTCTCATCCCTGTAAGCCTTGCCACAGGTATAGTCATATCGGTTCTAAGAGATACCGGGCTTCCATCAACATCGAAAAAATTAATTAGCTTATCCTTCCAATTCTTGCCTGCCCCAATTGAAATGTTTTTTGTATATTCGATTACCGGAGTATAAACTTCACCATAACCCCATAATTTAAACTCTCTGCCGATTATTTCTTTTATTTTATTTCTCTCTTTTATTTCAAAGGGGAGTATATCCCTTAACCCGAATGGTAATTTAACAATCTGATTATCTTTTTTATTTTCAAACATATTTTTTCCAGGCTCCCCGGGTATTATATATAAAGTAAGTATTTTATCATACTACAATATTTTAAAAAAAGGTTTAATCTTCAAAATTATCCGGTATTCTATCCAGTCTGTTTTTTTCCGTGATAGGTTCGCCTTCTTCATCTACAGTTATATTTTTCCCGTCCAAAATCATCGTTCTGATTGTGCCTTTTGCTGCCTTAACTCCGCATAAGTGTGGAGCATCCAGTATACCTATCCTTATCGCTTTTGAAATTACAGCTGGAGATATTAAAGGGTCTTCGTATTTTTTATCTCTATCCAGTGCCTTTATTCTATCTATAATCAACTTCGCATCTGCAATTAATTCAGCCTTTCTGTCTTTCACCCTTTTATCTGATTTCATATCAGGGCAGCCATATAAATAATTTTCTATGACTTTTCTGGTAATTTTTACACTTTCTATTATATCTTCAGGTTTGGCAGCATGATCCGCTTCACAATACGCAACAACATGAACAATGTCCGGGCTTAGCTGCATCTGAAGCAGAGTTGAAGAAGCAAGCTGGCCTTTACTTTTGCTAAAATCGGCAGGATAACTGTATAATCCCGCCCTGGTCTGACTGATTGTTATAAAATTATTATCGTGTAGAGATTCTATCAATTCCATTTTAGCAAGCATTTTTGCTAAATCCATTGTAAATGAGGTTTCAGGAGGAGTATTAAACATATATTGTGAAATATAAACTTTTACTCCCATCATTTTGGCATTATAAGCGGCAATATAAGCAGCTGCAACTGCAATAGAATCAGGGGAATACCTCAGGCTCCAGTGATGAGATTCGTTAACTTCTACCGGAATATTTCTGTCAGCATGCCATTTCATCACTGATTGATTTTCAGCTATTGACTCCTCTAATTTCCTTCCACTTCTATTATCAAGCACATTATACCAGCAGAGCGGAACAGCACACCATGCATTATTTATGTTATCCAGAAGAACTTTTGCCATTTTTATAATATCATTTGTGCCGCTATAACATCTGAGCAGTGGATAATTACCGGTTCTGGATGCAAGATAAAGACTTTTAAAATCTTCCTCATTTCTTAAAGGAACACCTCCAGCACCGTTTTGCATTGAATCCATTTTATCGGGATGAAAAAAAAATTCCTGAGTATTTTGATCAGGACCAATAGATATTACGTCCAGCAGCCCGCTATGTGAAATCTTTTTTATTCCTTTCACTGTTTCATTTATGGTTGGCCTACCGAAATGATGTCGTATTACAGGAAAAGGCTTGCTGTATTTTATTCTTTCTAAAATATTTTGAGGAGGAATTTCACTGCGTGCAAATACTTTCTTTTTACCTAAATAATTTTCAATTTCTTCTATACTCTCCTCACCGGTAAAAATAACATCAAAAATACCCAGTTTCTTTGCAACTTCAGCTACAGGCTTTGTGCCTCCCAGTATAAATTCTCTTTTCACTGCTGGTGATTTATCAATTATTTTCTTTTTCAATTCCTCGAATATCGGAAGAGCGCTCTCGGGTGAGAGACGGTAACTTATAGCTACTATATCAGGACTATATTTTTCTATATCTTTTTTTAACTTATCAATTGTACAGGCAGAGCCTAAAAATATAGTTCTGTAGCCGTGTTTACCGGACAAGTTTAAAAAATTCAGAATGCCTGCCACATGCACACAGCTGCCAACGCAAGCACCCAGTATCTTCTTCATAACTTTATAACTACTTTTTTCCTTTAATAAGTATGTCTCTTATTTGATCTAGATTTAATCCCTCTAAGCCCAGCGTTGAAATATTTCTTCCGATCTTTCTGAAATCCTTTTTAAATATGGAATTAGCTATATCAATAAGGGAGTCAATTACTGTCGTTTTTACTTTAAGTACCTTCCCGAATTCAGAAATAGGTACTAAACTCATCGGAACATCTTCTGTTATATATCTGACATTTATAGTTATCGGGGCCATAATTCCCACATATCCTGGATTACTATGTATCGCATCAAACAGATTATCTTCAACAACATTATAAGCCATGGAAAGCCATTCAATAGCGGAATATATATTGGCACACTTTAATTTTTTTGCAACCATTACCCTTTCCATATCCACTGCCTCCAGGATTTTTGCTACTGACTGGGTTACCCCCTCTATATAAAATTGAAAATTACCAAGGGTAGACTCGATCCTGCTCAGGTTAAGTATAGTAATAGATGGGTGGAATACTGCACCCATATTATTGAAACTGGTTTCAATAACACTTCCGGCAGGAATAAATTCGGGGAATGCCTCATTTAATTTTTTAACTACCATTTCAGTTTTTCTGGAAGATATCGCAGCTACCGGTATTGCCTGTTTTACCCTGAATATCCTTGCTGTAGCCGGACCCATACCCCTGCTTGCATATATAAAAGTCTGCGCTTCGGCTATGGTAATATCCATATTATTACCTTCTTTCCGTAAAACATTTAAAAATTCTAAAGCACCGCAGGTTCTTCCCGGGTTTAACACCACTATTTGATTCTCTTTCAAGAAAGGTGCGCATAACCGGGCAATGGAAGCATGGCCATTTGCCGGTACAACAACCATAATTATATCCATACCCCTGATGGCTTTCTCTATATTGCTGGTAACTATATTAAGTTTACCAAAACCTTTTATTTCACCCTCCAGCTCAATTCCCCTCATCTTTTTTATCGGTTGAATTCTTGAAAATGTTCTGTTGTACAGGTTGACTTTGAAACCTTTTATCGCCAGATGGGCTGCTACTGCTTTCCCGCCGTGACCGGCTCCTAAAACGGCAAATTTTAAATCATGCATGGCAGTTCCTTCTAGTATTTTTATCTATACTTTATCCCAGTTAATTTTATCTGAAAACACTTGCTTAAGATTCTCTTTAAGGGACTGGTTTAAATCTACTCTATGGGTGGAAGGAAGCTTAAAAATTCTTTCTGTACCCTTCCCGCTATCGTCTGTTATTCTAAACTCCACTTCATTAAATCCGGGGTATTTTTTTAATATATCGTAAAATCTGTTTATAAAATCCTTATCCAGATCATTTTTCTTTGCGGTAAAAATTATTCTGCCATTTCTCTCGCTTATAAGTTCATTTTGATCTCTGTTTACTGCCTTATCTTTATCCAGCTCTTCTATTTCATTAGCTATAATCTTCAATTGGTCTTCTTTTTTATCCAGCTTACCTTTAACTTTCACAATCTTATCTTCTGCAATAATTCCCCTGTATTTTACAAGGACCGACGGGAATACAATCACTTCTACGTTTTCACCGATATCCTCTAAATCCAAAAAACACATCTGCTTGTCTTTCTTTGTAAATATAATTTTTACCTTGGTTATAACCCCTCCAACAGCGACATTTGTTTTATCTTCAACATCAATCAGGACTTCTATTGGAGTTACCTTAGAAAGAGAATCTTCATATTCGAATAAAGGATGACCGGAGATATAGAGACCAAGCATTTCCTTTTCAAAATTCAATAACTCTTTCTTTGAAAACTCCTGAAACTGCTCTTCCGTCTGATAAACTCCGTTCAGTAATACTTCCTTTTTTTCACTGCCACTGACATCAAACAATGAGAACTGACCGATATCCCTATCTTTTCTAATCTTTAAGGTCTCTTCTGTGATTTTTTCATAATTTTCCAGAAGATGTTTACGGCTCTGGCCAAGGGAATCAAAAGTCCCGCTTTTTATTAAGCTCTCAAGGGTTTTTTTATTCAATACACTGCTATCAACTCTTTCGCAGAAATCCATAAAATTTCTGAATTTACCACCTTTTCTTCTCACTTTTTCTATACATTCAATAACGTTTGTCCCAACATTTTTGATTGCCGAAAGTCCAAATCTAATAGAATTCTCTACCACAGTAAAATCAGTAAAACTTCCATTGATATCCGGTGGAAGTACCTCAATGCCCATTCTTCTTGTTTCATTGACATATTGAGCCACTTTTTCCTGGCTGCCCATCCTGATACTGAGCAGGGCCGCCATAAATTCTACCGGATATTTTGCCTTAAGATAAGCTGTCTGATATGAAATCATGGCATATGCAGCGCTGTGGGATTTATTAAATCCATATTCTGCAAAATGATTTACAAGTTCAAATATTTTAACAGAAATTTTCTCATCTATTCCTTTGTTTTTGGCTCCTTCTATAAATTTGCTTTTTTGCCTGGAAAGCAAACTTCTTTTTTTCTTGCTTATAGCCCCTCTTAAAATATCTGCTTCTGACATGCTAAAACCAGCAAGCTCCGATGCTATTCTCATAACCTGTTCCTGATACAGAATAATCCCATAAGTACTTTCAAGTATTTTCTCCAGAGAGGGGTGCAGGTAGCTTATTTTCTTTCTACCATTTCTGCTTTCAACAAAATCGTTCACCATACCGCTTTGGAGAGGACCGGGTCTATATAATGCCAGCAGCGCTATTAAGTCTTCAAATTTAGTTGGTTTCAGGTTTATTACCAGTTCACGCATTCCGGAGCTTTCCAGCTGGAATACCCCCAGACATTCGCCTTCACTCAGCATTTTGAAAGTTTCTTTATCATCAAGATTGATGTTATTTATATCTATATCTATATTTTTGGTTTTTTTAATTAAAAATAAAGTCTTATCTATTAGTGACAATGTTTTCAGCCCAAGAAAATCCATCTTAAGCAGTCCGATTTTTTGAATATCCTCCATTTTGTATTGAGTTACAATAGCGCCCTCATTCTCTTTCTGTATTGGCGTATAGTTGTAAAGGTCTTCTGAAGATATTACAACTCCTGCGGCATGGATTGAATCCTGCCTGGATATACCCTCGAGTGAGATAGCAGTATCAATTACTTCTCTTATTTTTCTATCATTCTCATAAATTTCCTTTAAATCAGGAACCAGGTCCAGTGAGTTCTTAATGGTTACATTTAATTCCATAGGAATCATTTTTGCTATCCGGTCCACTTCTGCATACGGGACCTCCATTACTCTTCCCGCATCTCTTATAGCCTGTCTGGCAGCCATTGTCCCAAAAGTAATTAACTGGGCAACCCTCTTGTCACCATATTTTTTAGTAACATACTTAATAACTTCATCTCTTTTCTCATAACAAAAATCTATATCAATATCAGGCATACTTCTACGTTCCTCATTTAAAAATCTTTCAAATAAAAGACCGTATTTTAAAGGTTCGATATCAGTTATTCCTAAAAGATAAGAAACTATACTGCCTGCTGCTGATCCTCTTCCCGGTCCCACTCTTATGTTATTATTCTTGGCAAAATTGACCAGATCCCAGACTATTAGAAAATATTCCGAAAATCCCATTTTCTCTATAACTTCCAATTCTTTTTTTATTCTTCTATCAATTTCCCCGGTAATATTCTCATATCTTTTTTTAGCACCTTCATAACATAGTTTTTTCAAATATTCATCAGCGCTGGAGCCGTCATGAATAGTAAAAGATGGTATCAGATTCATATCAAACTTTAAATTTATGTTACATCTATCAGCAATCTCCAGTGTATTTTTAAGAGCACCGGGAAATCCTTTAAAAAGTTCTTTCATCTGATCATAGCTTTTAAAATAATACTCATCCGTTGGGAATTTCAGACGTCCGGCTTCATTTATAGTTGAGCCGGTCTGTATACAGAGCAGAACATCATGAGCTTTGCTGTCTTCCTTATTTAAATAATGCACATCATTTGTAGCCACCAGTGAAATATTATATTCTGAAGATAATTCTAATAGGGTTTTGTTCACTTTCTTTTGATCTGGAATACCTGAATCCTGTAGTTCTAGAAAAAAATTATTTTTTCCAAAAATATCTATGTATTCCTCCAGATTTCTTTTTGCGCTTTCTGTCTGATCTGCAATAATATACTTTGGAATCTCACCGGAAATGCATCCGCTTAAAGCAATTATACCCTCATGAAACTTCCTGAGCAGTTCTTTATCCACTCTCGGTTTGTAATAAAAACCCTCTAAAAACCCCAGACTGACCAATCTCATTAGATTCTGGTAACCCTGGTTATTTTCAGCCAGTAAAGTCAGGTGGTAAAAAGTTTCTTCCTTTTTTTCTCTCCCCGATTGCTTTTCCCGTCTGCTTCTCGGTGCCAGATAGACCTCACAGCCTATTATGGGTTTTATACCCGATTTCTTTGCCTGAGTGTAAAATTCAATAGCACCATACATAACGCCGTGATCGGTCAGTGCTAAAGCAGGCATATCGTACTGGCTGGCTTTTTCAATTAATTTTATTATTCTCGAAGCACCGTCTAATAAGGAGTATTCGCTATGGACATGCAAATGGACGAAATTGTCTTTTTTCATTCTAAAAGAATCTAATTATTTCTTTTAACTTAGGTTATGATTTGAAATTATTTAAAACTAATAAACAACTCTATATAACTCTTCAAGAGAAGTTATTCCTTCTGCAACTTTATAAGCCCCGCTCTCAAGGAGGGTTTTCATACCCTCTTCTCTGGCAGCATCACTAATCTCATCGGTACTTTTTCTTTCCAGAAGCATCTCTCTGATTCTTTTTGTCACCACCAGCATCGAAAATATGCCCGTTCTTCCTATATAACCCCTAAAATTGCATCTTTTGCATCCAACGGCTTTGTAAATTTTTTTCCCTTTCAAGATAGGTCTTATTTCCTCATTAAACGATGAATCAGGCAGCTCAATTTTTTTCTTACAATTATTGCATAATATTCTTACCAGCCTCTGGGCTACTATACCGGTTATTGCAGATGATATCATGTATGATTCTACTCCCATTTCCAGAAGTCTTGTAAGGCTGGACGGTGCATCATTGGTATGTAGAGTGGTCAACACCAGATGTCCGGTAATCGCCGCTTCGACCGCTATCTTTGCAGTTTCTATATCTCTTACTTCTCCTATTAGAATTATATCCGGATCACTTCGCAGCATTGCCCGGAGACCTCTTGAAAAAGTCATATCTATCTTCGGGTTTACCTGAACCTGCATTATTTGCTGAAATCTATATTCTACAGGGTCCTCTATTGTGAAAATCTTTTTTTCAATATTTGAAATTGCATTCAGGCTGGCATAGAGAGTGGTGGTTTTTCCTGATCCGGTAGGACCTGTAATAACGATTGCCCCATGGGGCACAGATATCATTTTTAAATATTTTGGAACTTCTTCTTCGGACATCCCCGATTTTTTAAGATCGAAAACGGACTCGTCTCTATCCAGTATTCTAATAGTAATATTTTCTCCAAAAACTGTAGGTATCGAAGCAAGCCTTAAGTCAATTAATCGATTCCTGAAATTTATGGAACTTCTACCGTCCTGCGGCAGTCTATTTTCGGTTATATCCATACCACCCATTATTTTGTACCTTGAAAGCAACAGTCTCTGTACCGTTTTTGGAACATCTTTTATTTTTTGCAATACACCATCTATTCTGAACCTTATGGTACAATTCTTTTCCTGTGGCTCTACATGCACATCGCTTGCTCGTAGTGATATCGCCTTTAATATAATCTGATTCGCCAGTATTACCAGAGGATTTTTTTCAACCAGATCCTCCTCAAATTTTTTACCTATGGTAAAATCTTCATCTTTTATTATTTCCTGAACTTCTTTAAGACTGTAATCATCTGAAGTATATAACCTTATAATGTTCTCTATGTTCTGTTTTGTGCAGATATAAGGTTTTACATTATAACCGGTAAGCAGTCTTATCTCATCGATAGCATTTATGTCTCTAGGGTCAGTCATTGCAACACACAGGGTGCTGTCGCTTAGATTAAATGGAAAAACCTTTCTCTTGAATGCAAAATCTTTTGAAATCAGATTTGCCACAGAAGGATCGATTTTATCCTGTATTTTATTTAAATCTACAGCCTCAAAACCTCTTTGAAAGGATATGAGTTCCATCAAAGTTTCATCAGAGATATGTCCTTTTTTTATTAATATCTCTCCCAGTTTTTCACCCGTATTTTTCTGAATATCCAGTGCTTCTTCCAATTGTTCTTTGGTTATGATGTTCCTGTTTAGAAGTATCTGTCCTATTTTTTCTTTTTTAAAATCTAAGTCAACCATAATTATCCTAAAATCTTTTATTAATTTTTATAATTATAATATATCTTGGTCAATATTACACATCTACCATTAAAAATCCGATTTTTTTATATAAACTTATTTCAATCAGGGCTTACCTCTTTTTGATCATCCTGTTAATGATTCCAGCCGCATAACCTGCTCCGAATCCATTGTCTATGTTTACCACAACAACTCCGGGACTGCAGGAATTTAACATAGTCAGAAGAGGTGATATGCCTTTAAAGCTTGTACCATATCCTTTACTGGTAGGAACACCTATCACCGGACAATTTACCATTGAACTCACCACTCCGGGCAATGCCCCCTCCATACCGGCAACTGCTATAATTACATTTGACTGATTTAGTTCATCTTTAAAACTTGTCAGTCTATGAATACCCGCAACTCCTATGTCGTAGATCTTTATAACCTTATTTTCCATAAGATAACTGGTTACCGCAGCTTCTTCTGCCACGCTTATGTCCGAAGTTCCTGCACATATTACGGTAATGCCTTCACCTAATTTATCATCCGGAATATCAAGCGGCGTATAAATGATATTTGATTTGTGGTTAAATTCCAGGTTTTTAATCTCTTTTTTTAAAATGTTGTAAGTTTCCACTGTAGTTCTGGTAACGAGAAGCACAGGTGAATAGTTTAATATTTTCTTTGCTATCTCCAAAATCTGTTCGGGAGTCTTACCATCACCATATATGACTTCCGGAAAATCCCTTCTCAACAGACGGTGGTGATCGATTTTTGCAAAACCTATATCCTCAAAATATATTTCTTTGACTTTTAATAGTGCATCTTCTTTATTAATTCTTCCTTCTTTAAAACTATTAAGTAAATCATCAATTATTTTATTTATATTATTTTTCATATGATTAAAATATCACAAATACAAATAATTTTAAATCTTACCGGAAATTTATTTTAAACTATAATAAAGAGATAAAAATAAAAATGCACAGATACATTTCTTGCACCTGTACATTTTTATTTTTACTTTAGATTAATTAAAATTTTAATAATGAAGTAGCATTTTTTAATAAAGGTGCTAAAACTAGACTTACTATTGACATTAATTTTATTAAAATATTCATGGCTGGACCTGATGTATCCTTGAAGGGATCCCCTACTGTATCGCCAACAATCGCTGCTTTATGAGGTTCGCTTTTTTTACCAAAACCTGCCAGATTACCTCCTTCAATA
>DATBWS010000103.1:0-8382 GCA_036514675.1 Candidatus Hydromicrobium sp. | reverse complement strand
AAATAAAAAAATATCCGACAACATGCTTACCAATTTTTTTAAAAAACTGGAACAGGAAAAGAGCGGTATTTACTTTAAAGGTAAGAGATTTAAAATCAAATTTATAAGACAGATAAAAACATCGCCTCCTGTTTTTTTAGTATATTCAAATATGGATGCAAAGAGAAAAGTAAATTTAAGAAGATATATAGAAAATAATATAAGGGATAAGTTCGGTTTTATGGGTACTCCTATATATTTAAAATTCAAATATTAAACTAAAAACAAAAGAATTATGAGAAAAAAGATTATCATAACTATAATTGGTGCCGGAAGCTGGGGGACAACATTATCGGTAATTCTTGCCGGAAGGGGCTATCATATAAATTTATGGACAAGAAGTAAAGGTATTTATGAAAGAATAAAAAAATTCAGAAAAAATAAAAAATATACAGGCAATTTAATCATACCTGAAAATGTTATACCATTTGTAGAATTAGAAAATGGTTTTGGTAATCCAGAAATTATAGTTTTTGCAGTACCCTCTCATGCCTTGAGGGAAATAATTAATAAATTTTATAACATTCTAAAAGAAAATATTAAATATATAAAATGTATATTAAATGTAGCTAAAGGGCTTGAAATTGGAACCAATCTTAGATTATCACAGGTGATGGACGAGTGCCTGCCTGGAAAATCTGTTTCAAAGATCTGTGTATTATCCGGTCCTAACATCGCCTCAGAGATTGCGAATGGATTACCCAGCGTATCGGTGGCGGCATCATATAATAAAGAATTACTAAAATATATCCAGCCTATAATGTCTACCGACAAATTCAGGGTTTATACCAATAAAGATGTTATTGGGGTAGAGATTGGCGGCGCAGTCAAAAACATAATAGCAATAGCAGCAGGCATTTCAGATGGTCTGGGATACAAAGCAAACACCAAAGCCTCTCTTATTACAAGAGGACTACATGAACTTGCTAAACTGGGAACCGAACTTGGTGCTAACCCAATGACTTTTTCGGGAGCAGCAGGAATGGGCGATCTTATAGCAACATGCATAAGCAAAAACAGCAGGAACAGGTATGTTGGTGAGAGAATAGCCAGGGGCGATAAAATAGACAGAATTCTTGAAAGTATGTATATGGTTGCAGAAGGAATCAATACCACAAGAGCCGTATATGATATTTCAAAAAAAAAGAATATCGAAGTTCCGATTACCGAATGTGTTTATGAAATTATTTATAAAGATTTAAGCCCTGTGGAATCGGTT
Organism: Candidatus Hydromicrobium sp.; assembly: GCA_036514675.1. Classification (GTDB taxonomy): domain Bacteria; phylum Actinomycetota; class Humimicrobiia; order Humimicrobiales; family Humimicrobiaceae; genus Hydromicrobium. The sequence goes on along the minus strand of DATBWS010000103.1, from coordinate 7,124 downwards.
AATAAACTGATGAAAAGGAAGTTTAAATCTGAGGTTGAAGATATTAATTAGATGGATAACTTTACTAATCATTTGTATTATCTTAAAATATAAAAAGACGGGACGTAGCGCAGTTTGGTTTAGCGCACCAGTATGGGGTACTGGGGGTCGGAGGTTCAAATCCTCTCGTCCCGACCATATATTGTAATTTGAAATAAATATTGTTCTGAAAAAATATGTAATTGCGTAAAAAATGATAGATTGGTAAGAAACATGGAACTTAAACCAAAAAATAAAAAAACCGAATCTATTGAAGAGAAAAAAATTGAACATATAGAAGAGATATCTAGTGATATATTAGAAGATATAAAAAAAGTACCGGAAGGTAGCAGCGGGCTGGTAATTATAAAAGGTCCTAACATAGGGGATAAATTTCTAATAAATAAATCGAAACTTACCATTGGAAGAAATCCTGAATCGGATATATTTCTTGATGATATAACAGTCTCCAGGAAACACGCAATCTTAAGGAAATCTGATAAAGTTTTTATAATAAAAGATTCGGGTAGCTTAAATGGAAGCTATGTAAATGATGAAATAGTGGATAATGTCGTATTAAAAAATGGTGATAGAATACAGATTGGTAAATATATATTCTTATTTTTCTGTTCCAGCAGAAAGGATTAAATGAACAAGCAATTACCGGAAAAAAACTACCTTACCATAGGCAAGGTAGTAAAAAATTTAAAAAAGATGTATCCGGATTTATCCAACAGTAAAATCAGATTTTTAGAATCCGAAGGCTTGCTGACACCTAAAAGGGCATCAAATAGATACAGAATTTATTACAGGGAAGATATAGAAAAGCTAAATTTCATATTGAAAATGCAGAAGGATCTTTATATGCCTTTGGAGGTTATAAAAGAAAAATTTAAATCAAGAGATTTTAAAAAATTTATAAGTGAGAGTAAATCTATAGAGAATCTTCAGCTTAAATTGGGGGAAGAATTTAAACCTGAGTATGAAACAAAATCATATTCTTTGGAAGATATCTGTAAAAAATTTAAATTAGCACCATCTTTCATAAATGGTCTGGTGGAAAATGAAATTTTTGATTGGATCGAGGAAGATGGTAAATATATTATTAATTCAAATGATATTGAAATTTTAAAGCTTGTAAGTGAATTATCAAAATATGGTATACAGGTAAAACACTTAAAATTGTTCGAAAATTTTGCCAGCCGTCATTCTTCATTTATTCAGCAAATTGTTTTTCCTTTAATGATGTCAAGTAAAAAGGATGCTCATATCAGAGCGGTTAGAATTGTGAGTAAGTTAGAAAGAGTACTTTGTGATTTTCAAGAGTTTATGGTAAAAAAAGAAAATAGGAAGTTTCTAGAAAAACATAAATGATGGTTAGCAGTTCTTCGGTTCCAATTCATAAAAGTTTAAAAACATACTGCATATTAGCGTATTTTTTAATCTTCCTTTTACTTCTTTCCTTTTTCTTTTTTATTAACCCGGATAAAATTTACTGTAATCCGAATACTGCCATTTATAATGATAAGATTGATATAACTGCGGAAGCGGCAGTGGTTGTTAATTATGAAACAGGAGATATTCTCTGGGAGAAAAACTCTTCTGAATTAATGTATCCGGCCAGTATAACCAAAATACTCTCATCAATTGTTGCTATTGAAAATATAGACAATCTGGCGGAAGTTACCGTGATCTCAAAGAATGCTTCGGGGAGAAATCATTCTGTATTTAGATTCAAACCTGGTGATAGAATAACCCTGTTGGATCTGCTTAAAGCCTCGCTTATATGCTCTCATAATAATGCAATAGTTGCGCTGGCCGAATATGTTTCCGTAAATATAGAAGATTTTGTAGAACTAATGAATATAAAAACAGAGGAAATAGGGGCAGATGATTCTTTCTTTCAAAACACAAATGGGCTGGATGATGAGTTCCCATACCATAAATCGACAGCAGTGGATATAGCAAAAATTGCCAGTTACTGCATGAAAAATGAATTATTCAGCAAAATTGTCGGTACCAGGGAAGATACTATTAAGATAAACAACAAAGAGATTGAAATTACAAATACAAACATGCTTCTGGATCATAATTACATAAAAGGTATAAAAACCGGTTATACTATTAATGCCGGTTTCTGCCTGGCACTCTATTCGGAAAAAGAAAATTTAAAGCTTCTAACTGTAATTTTAAATAGTTCTTCTCAGGATGAGAGAGATAAAGACGCATTAAAATTACTGGACTGGGCTTATAATAATTTAAAATATATAAAAATTGTAGATTCAGAGCAGCCGGTTATGACTATAAATACGGGTAAGCAGACAATTGTAGATATAGATTTATATCCAAATACAGATTACATAAAACTTATAAATATAAATAGTGATGTTATAGATATAAAGAATAAAGTAAGTAGCGGTATAATTTTGCCTATTGAAGAAAATGAGATTCTGGGATTGATGGATGTTATTATAAACAATAAAAAATTAAAAGAAATCAATCTGATTGCCAGAGAAAATGTCAGCAATGTTTTTATTTATCAGCAGTTATCCACTGAAGGGGAAGCGGAGTCCGGCTATGCATTAATATTTTTATTGGTATTTTACTTTTTAACATTTACAACTATAATAATTAGAAATTTATTATTAAAAAGAAATGTATGAAATGAAAGCGGAGGTACATTAAATTGGGTTTAAAAAACAATAATACATACGACAGCTTTTTACTAAAATTATTAGTGGTGCTATCAGTTATAACTTTAATTTCTATTTTAAGTTTTACAGGCTGCAGATCTGGTCAGGCAACCGGGGAAGAGCCTGTCATTTCAGAACCCGAAACCGAAGAAGAAACCGGAGATTCCGAAGAAGAAGAAGAAGTAACAACCGGTGAAGGCGAAGAAACGGTTAGTGGTGTAGAAATAACCGGAAATATAAATATTTTAAGCGGACTTGATATTTCCGATACGGTAGGAAACAGCAGACCATTGGCTATAATGGTTGAAAATACTCCCGATGCAAGACCACAGTCAGGACTTATCTATGCTGACATTGTATTTGAGGTTGTTGACGAATATGGAGTTACCAGATATGTGGTGGTTTATTCTTCTTATGATGCAGAAATCGTAGGCCCGGTTAGAAGCGCCAGGATATATTATGCAGAAATTGCCAGAAGTTTTGATCCTGTATACGCTTTCTGGGGGACTTATACAGAGGCATATAAAGTAATTGAAGATCTTGGACTGGATGTATTGACTCCATTAGGAGACCAATCTGGAAATAGTAATATTGTGGCAAATATTTCTTCGGGATGGAGAGACAATAGCAGAAGCAATATTACAGAACATACTGCTTTTATGTCTACAATAAAATTAAAAGAAGATGCTGAAAATCTTGGATATTCATTAGAAGGAGGTCAATCTCCCTTAAGATTCAAGATAGATGCAGTTGATTCTGAAAAAGGTGACACAAATAATATAGCTATTGATTTTTCGGATCAGAATGCTTATAAAACTAATTTTGAATATAATAAAGAAGAAAATGTTTACTATAAATATCTTGCTGGTGTTGCTCATACAGATTACGAAACCGGCAGGCAGATTGCAGTAAATAATATAATCGTTATGATTACAGATATAGAAGGCCCTATAGATGCAGCCCAACATATGGCAGTTAGAACAACCGGAACCAGTGATATAGGTAAGGCCTTTTTCTTTATGGATGGAAATGTGATAGAAGGAACATGGGAAAGGACATCGGCTTTCGATCAGTTCAAATATAAGGATAGTGAAGGAAATATAGTATTGTTTAACCGCGGTATGACATGGGTGGCATTAATACAGGATACCGGCAGGCTGAACTATTAAAAATTTATATTTAATTATTGCGGTTGTATTTTGAGCGAACAAACTGAAAAAGAATTAATAAAAAGTAGTATTTTAGGAAAAGAATTATTCACCGGTTTGGATATTAAAAATAGGATTTCCGAACTGGGAAGAGAAATCACAGAGGATTATAGATATAAAAATCTGCTCCTGATAAGTATTTTAAGAGGAGGAGTAATATTCTTAGCTGATCTGATAAAAGAAATCGATCTTCCCCTGAGTATTGACTTTATAAGTATCTCTGCGTATGGCATTAACGGTACCTCTACAGGAGTAGTAAGGATTACCAAAGACCTTGATGAATCTATAGAGGGTAAGGATGTATTAATTGTAGAAGATATTATTGATACCGGGCTCACTATAAGCTATCTGTTAAGAAATCTGAAATCAAGATTTCCAAAGAGTCTCGAAATATGCACGCTTTTGGACAGGGATATTAGAAGAATTGCAGATATTAACATTAAATATATAGGTTTTAAGATCGGAGAAAAATATATAGTTGGTTATGGTCTGGATTATAAACAAAAATTTAGAAATCTGAAATCAATATATGAGTTAAAATTTGATACGGTAAAAAAAGATATCGAGTCCTTGAAAAGCAGCTCCAGATTCTGACCACAGCTTCAGGAATGTTTCTATTATAAACGGTTTTAAATTAAAGATTTTTTTTATAAAATTCCATATGATATAGTTTATCGATTTATACTGTCAAGTATTATATAATTACAGTCAAATATATTATTTCTTAAAAAAGTGAAGATTGAAAAGAATACCAATTTAATAAAGATGATACTTGAGGGAGTAAGGATAGAATTACCCTCTAACAAACCAATTCTGCTTTTAAAAGAGGAAAACGGTAACAGATACTTGCCTATATGGATCGGACCTTATGAGGCTTCTGCTATTGCTCTTGAAATGTCTAATATAAAGACACCCCGACCTATGACCCATGATTTAATTATTAATATTATCAATAATTTGAGGATAAGTATTGATAATATAGAAATAACAGATATAAGGGACAATACATTTTATGCCATAATAAATATCAAGAACACAGATAGTAAAGTGGTCAGAGTTGATTCAAGGCCATCTGATGCCATTGCTACCGCCGTTAGAAGTAAGTGTGATATCTATGTAGCAGAACATGTCTTAGAATCCGGCGGACTCAGGATACAATCAATTGAAGAAGAGGTAAAAAAATTTAAAAAATTCCTTGACCAGGTAGAGCCTGAAGATTTCAAAAAAAATTTCAAGATTAAATAAATCTTTTAAAACTTTCTTTTTTCTAAACTCCTTAAACTCCAGAAGTAAAATTATAATCTTACCAACGTACTCCAGAAGCTTAAAGTTCATTCTGCCTTCTATTGACTTTAATAAATTTAAATTTTAAAATTACAATGATGTAATTACAATAATGTAATTAAAATTATAATAAGGTAAGTAAGAAAAAGCTTTTAATGGAAAGTGGCATTGTAAAAAAAATTTATGGTTCTGTGGAAGTATGCAGGATAATAGGGATTACATACAAACAACTTGATTATTATGACAGGACCGGTTTTATAAAACCTTCTGTAAATAGGGCAGGGGGTTATGGAAGCAGAAGAATGTATAACTTTAACGATTTAATGAAATTAAAGGTTATAAAAAAATTAATGGAAGCAGGTATAAGCCTGCAGAAACTAAGAAAAACAAAAAGATATCTTGATGAATATGAGAATAATAAAATTAGCAGTGGTGACGGACTTCTAAGATTAACACTGATATCTGATGGAAATACTGTTTATGCCTGTAATTCCGATAAGGCAATAGTAGATACATTAAAAAGCGGCCAGGGTGTTTTTGGAATTGCTCTGGGTAAGGTATATTCTGATCTGAATGGAGATATAGAAAGATATTTAATGAAAAATAATAAAAAAGGGGAAATCGGGATAAAATTAAATAAATTATAGTAAATAATAATATAGTAAATAATAAAATTGGGGGATTTTTTAAAACTATATGGGAAAAAATTTATTAGAAATAAGAGAAAATATAAATAAAAACAATAATCCTGATAATAAATTAATAAATTCTGAAAATATAAAATTTGCGCATAGCAGCGAAAAAGAATTTTCCAGAATACTGGATTTTTATAAAATAAGATGGGAATATGAACCCAGGACTTTTATATTAGAGTTTGACAGTGAAGGCAATCCCGGAGCCAGTTTTACCCCGGATTTCTACCTGCTGGAGCTGGATCTTTATATAGAACTAACCACTCTTAATCAGAATCTGGTTACAAAGAAAAATTATAAAATCAAAAAACTAAGAGAATTGTATCCGGACATAAATATAAAACTATTCTATAAAAAAGATTATAACAGTTTATTGTTTAAATATTTAAATAGATAAGTTCTTTTTAATAAATAAATTAAATTTCAAAATAGGTATATTATTTTATTCGTAATCATTAGTATTAATCAATATTATTTATAAAATGATATATTTCCTACCACAAAATGGAAAACAATAACAATGGTAATTTAAAAAGCGATGTAAAGTACCTCTTCAGCAGGTATGGGACGATGAAAGGTAAACCTAATATCTGGGGAGCCATCAGAATAATACTGGTTAAACCGGGGGTTCAGTCTTTAATTTTTTACAGGTTTTATCGCAAACTTTATAGAATAAAATTAAGACTACTCGCTGAAATTTGCTGCAGGATAAATTTTTTCTTTAATGGGGCAGAAATAGATCCCGGTGCTGAAATTGGTTCCGGATGCAGAATATGGCATCCTTCCGGAGTTGTCATAGGAAGGGAAGTAAAGATTGGTAAAAATGTAAGTATTTTTTCAAATGTTACACTGGGCGGCCTTGGACATTCTATTTTTCACCATGGTAAGCCAGGTTACCCTGAAATCGGAGATAATGTTATTTTATATAACAGTGTTACAGTACTTGGTCCGGTAAAAATTGGTGATAATTCTACTATTGGGGCACATTCATTAGTACTTGATTCTATTCCTGCTAATTGTCTGGCAGCAGGGAGTCCTGCAAGAGTTATTAAAACAATTTAAATTAAAAATAATAATTAATAAATAATAGGTGATAAACAAGAAAAAGGTTGTTATTATTAAAAATGTCAAAGTTTACATAATATATATTATCGGAAGTTTATTATATATAAAAAAATAAATACTTTTGTACACTTCCAATAAATAATTGAATTACTATTTATGTTTAT
>DATBWS010000102.1:0-5532 GCA_036514675.1 Candidatus Hydromicrobium sp. | reverse complement strand
GGGCGGCAAGGCTCACCTGGATTATAATACCGGTCAACAGATTACCGCAAAAAATGTGGTTGTAATGGTCACCGATATCCAGGGACCTCTGGATAAGTATGGACATATGGACGTTAGAACCACAGGAAGTGGACTTGTCTTTATCTTTCAGGACGGTAATGCTATTCAGGGAAGCTGGCAGCGTGGAAGTATATTTGAACCATATATATTTAAAGATAGCAGCGGTAACATAATTTCATTTAACGGAGGTTCAACCTGGATAGCAGTGGTTCAGAGTGCAGAAAAGGTCGGATATAAATAGTCCAATTGGCCTAAAATAATTCTCTGACTTTAATAATAACAGTTAAATTGAATATTAAAGTTTAAAGCAGCTTAAAATATGTTTAACAGCCATATTTTAATTCTATCAATGATATAAAGAATTCTAAAGAAGCCTTTTTTCTCCTTCAATCTTCTTTATATCAGTTATATCCTGACTGACTTCCAGGCAACCGATATATTCATCCATATTATCATAAACAGGAAAGTATCTTATATATATAAGCCGGCTATTTAAATTAATCCAGAACTCAGCCACTTTCCTTTTTTTAGCTTTAAAGTCATCAAGTATTTGCTGTACTCTATCCAGACTCTTTTTAGGATGGCAGTTCTGCACCTTCAAGCCAATTATAGAGGGCGACCTTTTAAATATTCTGGTGTTCAGTTTATTAAAATACTTGACCTCATCATCCCTGCCAATAAAAGTTACATCAATTGGCAAAGTATCGAGTATAAGTTCGATTTCCTTTTCACTAATAATTCCTGTTTTAAATTTTAAAGATGTGCTGTCTGACATGGGATACTCCTTTTAATAATATGATATTCATCTTATCTTAACACAAAATATTATAATTTTTTACTTTTTGAACCAGTGTCTGGTATTATTCGCTACTGATATAATCCTATCTTTATCATCTAAAACAACGTATAAATCTTCTAATTCTTTGTCTTTGGATTTGATTTTTCTTATAATGTTAGATAATGGATTAGTCATATTAGATTACACCTCCTTCCTGATACTTGATATGAGGGTATAGTCGCCTTATTTTTAATTTTATTACTTATTTAATTAAACTAATTATTTTATTATAATCATTAGTTATTTATATAAATTAGTTGACATTTGTATAATTACATTATAGACTTTAAAAAACATAGATATTAAATATAAATAAATTAGGTGCTGTGAAGTTTTCCTTAAATTTGGACGCTTAGGGAAGACAGAGCAAATAGCGTAACCGACTAATTTAGTCGGTTTTTTTATTTATTAAGTATTATTAACCGATATATTCATAGAAAAATCACAGTAATGAAAAAAACAAATTAAATACGTCATTATAATTTTTAAGAAAGTTATAAAAAATGATCTGGCAAAATATAAACTTCTTTATTCCTTTAATAACCATAGTTTTTATGGCTATGCTTGGAATTCTTTATATCTGGATATATAGAAAAGGGTTGCAAGATATTGTTGGTATAGAAATAATGGTTCTTTCAATTATCTGGATGATGGCTTTTATACTTGAACAAAGCATTACAGCTAATCATTTGAAGGTGCTCTTTGATAAGATTCAATATACCGGTTCTATTCTAATACCCGTAGGATTATTTTTCCTGACAGCCAGATATGTCAACTTTAATAAAATTTTTAACTTAAAGTATATTGCTATCATTAGTGCTTTTCCAGTTGTTACCCTCTTTTTGGTCTTAACAAATGAACTTCATAAACTAGTCTGGGTAGATGCAAAGCTGGTCTTGTTTGATTCTTTTAGTGTAATTGTCAAGGAATATAACACCATATATTTTGTATTTGTTATCTATACCGGCATATTAATTTTATCCGGTATAATAATTATACTTATAAATACAATAAAGTTATTCATAAAACCTGATGGTGAAAACCGCTGGAAAAAATTCTTCCTTATTCCATATATATCCATTCCCTGGTTAATCATTTTAGCAAAATCCTTAGGCTTTAATCCTTTTCCCTATATAGATGAGACTCCTATAATAACCGTAATCTGTACCATGGTTGTAATTGTTGTTCTTAATAGAACCAAGATAAGAGAAATTATGCCCATGGCCTTTAAAACCATCTTTGACAATATGGATGACGGACTGGTACTTATAGACAGGAAGGAAAATGTTTTGAAATTAAACCCGGCTTCCCAGAAGATATTTCACACCTCAATAAATAAAGTAGCCGGGAAACCGGTTAATTATCTATTAGCAGGGTTAGATGAAAATCCTAATGTTTTTCTGGGAAATAAAGATTTAAAGATAGGAAATTATAGAAGTCAATACTTCTATAATACCAGGCAAACGGAGATAAAAAGTGATAGAGGAAAACCTTTAGGTAAAGTAATTGTGCTAAGAGATATAACTAAGATAAGAAAAGCAGAAGAGAATATAAAATATTTAAGCTTTTATGATAAATTGACGGGTGTTTATAATAGAGCCTTTTTTGATATTGAGTTAAAAAGACTTGATGCCGCCAGGCAGATGCCTTTAAGTTTAGTGATTGGAGATTTAAACGGACTTAAGATAATAAATGATGCTTTTGGACACCTTCATGGAGATGAACTTATTAGAAAAATTGCAGATATACTTAAAGCATGCTTTAGAAAGGAAGATATTGTAGCCAGATGGGGAGGAGATGAATTTAGTGTTTTATTACCTAATACATCATATTCTACTACCATGCAAATAGTAGACCGGGTACATAAAAAATGCATAGAATGCAGTACAGGTACAATGCTGATAAGTATATCTATAGGGGTCGCAACTAAAGAAAATGCTAACGAAAATATTGAAGAACTATTAAAAAAAGCAGAAGACAAAATGTACAGGCACAAACTCATAGAGAATCAAAGCGCCCGTAGTTCTATTATCACTTCGCTAGGAAAAGCTTTAGAAGAAAGGGATTATGAAACCGAAGAACATACTAGAAGAATGAAAAAATATAGTTTACTTTTCGGTCAAGCGCTTAAACTTCCTGATTCTAAATTGGATGAATTAAGTCTTCTGGCTACTCTCCATGATATTGGAAAGATTGGTATTCCTGACAATATTATATTAAAGCCTGGCAAACTTAGTAGAAGCGAATGGAAAATTATGAGCAAACATTCAGAAATTGGTTATAGGATAGCCCTGTCGTCTCCCGACCTTGCCTATGTAGCTAAATCTATTCTGCATCATCATGAAAGATGGAATGGAAAAGGTTATCCTTATGGTTTAGCTGAGGTTGAAATCCCGATAACTTCTAGAATTATAAGTGTTATTGATGCTTATGATGCTATGATAAATGACAGGCCCTATAGAAAAGCTTTGTCTAAAGAAATGGCTATAAATGAATTAAATAAGTGCAGTGGTTCCCAATTTGATCCTGCACTTATAGATACTTTTATGAATCAATTACTTATAAAAGAACATGCAGTTTAGGCTTACTTGCTATATCAGTTTAGGTTTATTATATATTACAAAAATTAATATTAATTATTAGAGGGGAGATCGATTAAATGATAAAAATTAAGTATAGCAAATTATTAAAATACCCTTTTTTAATACTCTTATATACAACAATATTTTTCCTTTTCTTATTGAACTTTCCAAAATATATTTCTGCTTATGCTGAAAAAGAAAATAATGAATCTAAAGCCAAGATAGAATACAGTTTATTAAAAACAAAAACTAATAGTGACGCGCAAGATACTCAAGATAAAGATAAGGATAAAGAAGATAAAGAAGATAAAGATAAAAAGTCTGAAGATGATAAGAAGGATAAAAAAGATAAGAAAGATGATAAGGAAAATAAAAAACCTGAAGCCAAAATAGAATACAGTTTATTAGAAGAAAATATTGTAGCCTTTGATGGCTCACAATCCTCTGATGAAGATGGAACTATTGTTTCCTATAGCTGGGACTTTGGGGATGGCAGTATAGGAAGCGGTGTTACTGTCACCCATGCATACAATGAACCTGGAAATTATAAGGTTACTCTTACGGTAACTGATGATGGTAGTACACAAGATACTTACAATAAAGAAATAGTTATAAAGGAAAATAAAAAACCTGAAGCCAAGATAGAATACAGTTTATTAGAAGAAAATATTGTAGCCTTTGATGGCTCACAATCCTCTGATGAAGATGGAACTATTGTTTCCTATAGCTGGGACTTTGGGGATGGCAGTATAGAAAGCGGTGTTACTGTCACCCATGCATACAATGAACCTGGAAATTATAAGGTTACTCTTACGGTAACTGATGATGATGGTGCTTATAAAAAAGATGTCGCTAATATAAAATTAAAAAATAAAGATAATAACATTGAAAATATCTCTGAGTCTAATGAATTTACACAAAGCAAAGAGGAAGAGAAAAAAGAAGATTTTAAAAATTTAAATAATGATTTGAGTAAATTGAATGAGAAACTAGTTAAATCAGAAGAAAAATCTATACCCATATTCAATCACTTGTTACAAAAGTTATTGAATAATAAAGAGGATAGAATCATAGAAATCCTGGATATAAACGTGAATAGTATAGGAGACTTATTAAATATCGAGAAAATAATCAAAAATTATAAGGTTATAGCGGTTATAGGTTTTGATGAAATTATTGATTTAAATTATGAAAAAGATATAAAGCAAAACAAAGAAAGTATTTTAACTGGAAAATATCCAGAGTTCATATTAAATTTCTGGAATAACATTAAAGAATTTGCAGCTTTATATAATTAAAGGATTTGCCCTGATGCGAAAATTCATTGTGGATTCTATATATCATACCACTTTAATACAAACCAGACTCCCCTTACCTGTTAGAAGTTTTTATTACCAAAATTTTACAATCCAAATATAATCAAGACAAAATCATCTATACTTCTTTTTAATAAGTAATAAAATACCTAAGTCTGAAATTATTATTCAACTTTATTAAAACATCAATCAGTATCTTTCGTCTCCAAACTTATATGCCACATTGCCTGCGCTTTTCTCCAGTGAAAGGCAAACAGTGGAATCGCTATAATGACAAGAAGCACTCCCCTTAGTAAATCTTTAAATGCTATATCTTTTCCACTCTGAATGGAGGCATTTAACTCTTCTTCGGCTAACCGGTCTATTTCCTCTTTGGATAAGTTTTGATATTGTTCTGTCGAATACATAGTTACTATGCTGGATTTTGTCATATATGTTGTAGGTTTTACATAATTTATCGCACCATTATAAACCATAACCAGCCCTACTATAAAAATTATAATACCAATAATGCAAACAATATATAAGTAAATCTCTCTAAAATAAACTCTCCTTGTCATTTCCAACCTCCTTTGATTATAAAAACTTATTATAAATTATAACTTCAAATTGGATAGATTCCAATTTAAAAGATGATTTTAATGACTTAAAATAAAAAGTTTAATATAATTTTTATTTATGTCAGTATTAAAAATCTTAAAAAACAGAAATTTCATTTTAATTTTTGCTTTTGCAT
>DATBWS010000101.1:0-6763 GCA_036514675.1 Candidatus Hydromicrobium sp. | reverse complement strand
AGAGGGTTAAATTTTGAACTCATAAATGATATTATTTAAAGTATTAAATATGGGAAATTTGAAATTATATTTCCCATATAAGCAGGTTATCACTTTTAAAATAAGGTAAAAATTACATAACCATTTTATAAAAAAGCGTTGAAAACGTTAGGGGATTTATGACGGCATAATGTATTTAAAAAAATTAGAATTAAAAAATTACAGGAATTACAGTCAGGTCAATTTAAATTTTGATAAAAATACCATTCTTATTCTGGGCAACAACGGTAATGGTAAAACTAACTTACTGGAATCCATATATTATTTATCTACGGGCAGGTCTCACCGGACTTACAGTCAGGATGAAATCATTAACTGGGGAAGCGATTATTCGAAAGTAAAAGCTTTAATTGGTCCCGAAAAAAATGACGAACCGGATCGTTTTATAGAAATAGAACTGCGGAAAAATAATAACATAAAAATTAAGGTCGACAAAATATACCAGAGAAAAAAATCCGATTTTATATCAATGCTCCCCTCGGTCATATTTTCTCCGGATGATCTGAAAATAGTAAAATCAGGCCCCCTGGACAGGAGAAATTTCCTTGACAGTATACTTGAGAAAATTGACCCTCTATATTACAAGCAGCGTCTGCAGTATCAGAAAATACTTACCCAGAGGAGCAGTTTGATTAAAAGTTTCAATAGAAGAGCTGATGCAGCCGGTAATTCTACACTGGAAGTGTGGGATGATAATATTGTCAGATATGGCACTGACATAATTAAAAAAAGATATAATCTATTGACTGAATTCATTACCGAATTTAAAAGTTACATAAGTGGTTTCTTTAAAGGAGTTAAAGTTGACCTGTTTTATGTTTTTAGCTGGGACAGGGGGGACAGTTCCGATGATTTTATAAATTATGAGGATACAAAAAATTCAGAAATGGAAAATTTTACGGAAGATGATCTTAAAAGCATATTTTACCGGAAATTAAAGGGAAGTCTGGAAAAAGATATGCAGTACAAAACCACTACGGTAGGACCACACAGGGATGATTTTGTAATTTTACTCGATGGTAAGAACATAAGGTTTTTTGGTTCACAGGGTCAGCAGCGTATAACTTCCATAAGTTTAAAACTCTGTGAACTGGATATCCTTAGAAAGAAAATAGAAAAGGATCCCGTCCTTCTTCTGGATGACGTATTTTCGGAACTTGATATAGAAAGAAAGAAATTACTGGTGAAAGCGGTGAGTAATAAGTTTCAGACTTTTGTGACTACTACAAACATTAGTTATCTTGATAAACTGGATCTGGAATTTGGAAGTAAGTTTTTAATTAAAGATAATAAAATTGCAGTTTCAGATTTGTAGTCTGCAGCATATAATATAACTATGGGTGAAATCGAAGATATTGGAAGTATAATCGGTGATGTTGTAAAAAATTTGGATATAAGAAGTGAATTAAATATATCCAATATCTTTAACCGCTGGGAAGAAATCGTTGGCGCTGAAATATATAAAAAAACGAAGCCTGAAAGAATAACAAGAGGGATATTATATATATCGGTTACCACTTCCACCTGGGCAAATGAACTAAGTCTTATGTCCGGCCAGTTGATTAAGAAAATAAATTCATTTATTGGAGAAGAAGTAGTCAAAAGCATAAGATTTAAGCAAAATCTTTGAAATTCTTCGGCCTTTTTTTAGGCAAATTTTAAGTTAAATATGGTATAATATTTGGTGTCAGGGATTAATAAAACTATCGAATGTTTTTAAAAAAAATTTTATATTTAACCTGGAAGGGTAATGGGTATCAAGGTAGTTTTAATGTTTACTTATTGCCCTTTATCCATATTTAAAAAAAGAAATTATTAATTTTAGAGGAGCTTTTTTTGAAAAAATCAAGTTATGATGCCAAAGATATAACAGTTCTGGAAGGCCTTTCTGCAGTTAGAAAAAGGCCCAGTATGTATATTGGTTCAACGGGATCCAGAGGTCTGCACCATCTTATTTATGAGGTGGTAGATAATAGTATAGATGAAGCGATGTCTGGATTTTGCGATAACATACTGGTTGTATTGAATGAGGATAATTCTGTTACTGTAGTGGATAACGGCAGGGGAATACCGGTAAAGAAAGTTGAAAAATTCAATAAGCCCGCAGTGGAGATAGTGCTTACAAAATTACATGCCGGCGGAAAGTTTGGCGGGGAAGGATATAAGGTATCCGGCGGACTGCATGGTGTTGGAGTTTCTGTGGTGAATGCTCTGTCGGAAAAATTGAGTATCGAAGTAAGAAGAGACGGACACATTTACAGGCAGGATTTCAAGAGAGGAGAACCGGTCAACAATCTTATGAAAGGTGAAAAAACCGAGACTCACGGTACTGCCATCACTTTTTACCCCGATAAAGAAATATTTGAAGATATTGATTATAAATTCGAGATACTTGCCAGCAGAATGAAAGAAATGGCTTTCTTAAATAAAGGATTAAAAATTACTCTGGTAGATTCAAGAGGAAAACCGGAAAAGAAAGAAGTATACCAGTATGAGGGTGGGATAGAAGACTTTGTAAAATATTTGTGCGAGAAAAAAGATGTTTTACATAAGAAGGTAATATATTTTAAAAATGTGGTTAATGACCAGGAAGTAGAAATTGCAATGCAGTATACTGATGGTTATTCAGAAAGTATTTTTTCATTTGCCAACAATATAAATACTACGGAAGGCGGAACGCACCTGAGCGGTTTTAAGGGTGCCATTACGAGAACCATAAATGACTATGCCCGCAGCAGTAATATACTTAAGGAAAAAGATGAAAATCTTTCAGGTGAAGATATCAGGGAAGGGCTTACCGCAATCATCAGCGTCAAATTAAAAGAACCTCAATTTGAGGGACAGACCAAGACCAAACTGGGAAACAGTGAGATGAAAGGTTTTGTTGAATCTACGGTAAATACAAAACTCGCTGAATTCCTGGGAGAGAATCCGGCCATAGGAAGGACTATAGTAAACAAATGTATGGAAGCCTCAAGAGCAAGGGCCGCTGCGAAAAAAGCAAGGGACCTTACCAGGAAAAAGTCACTTTTGGAGAGCAGTTCTCTTCCGGGCAAGCTTGCCGATTGTTCCATAAATGACCCAAAATATAGTGAGTTGTTTTTAGTTGAGGGGGATTCCGCAGGAGGAAGTGCAAAGCAGGCAAGAGACAGAAGATTTCAGGCAATACTGCCCCTTAAAGGTAAAATTCTAAATGTTGAAAAAGCAAGGCTACACAAGATATTAAGCAGTGAAGAGATCCAGGTAATGATAACCGCTATGGGCTCCGGAATTGGGGAGGATTTTGATATTGGAAATGCGAGATACCATAAAGTAATAATTATGACCGATGCTGATGTAGACGGAGCTCACATAAGAACATTAATTTTGACTTTCCTTTACCGGTACATGCGGGGATTAATTGAAGCCGGCTATGTATATATAGCCCAGCCGCCGTTATATCAGGTTAAAAATGACAAAGAAGTTTCTTATGCTTACAATGACAGGGAACTGGAAAATATCAAAAAGAAGTTTGAAGGTAAAAAAATAACTGTCCAGCAGTATAAAGGTCTGGGAGAAATGGATCCGGAGCAGCTCTGGGAGACAACAATGAATCCCGAGGCAAGGACACTGCTCAAGGTTGAAATTGAAGATGACCTGATTGCAGATGATGTTTTTTCTACTCTGATGGGAAGTAAAGTAGAACCAAGAAGAGAATTTATTGAAAAGAACGCAAAGGGCGTATCGTTTATAGACATATAGTCAGGAGTATAAATGGTATTTGAGTTAAGAGGCAAGGTAAAAAATGTTGAAATTGAATCGGAAATGCAGGATTCCTACCTCAGTTATGCAATGAGTGTAATTATCGGCAGGGCTCTGCCGGATGTGAAAGACGGTCTTAAGCCGGTTCACCGGAGAATTTTGTATGCCATGAATGATATGGGCATGAGATCCAATTCACCTTACAAGAAATGTGCCCGAATTGTAGGAGAAGTGCTTGGAAAATATCATCCTCATGGGGATACTGCAGTTTATGACGCCATGGTGCGTATGGCCCAGGACTTTTCCCAGCGCTATGTTTTGATAGACGGGCACGGAAATTTTGGCTCCGTTGATGGTGATAGAGCTGCTGCTATGAGATATACCGAAGCCAGGCTTTCTCCTATTTCCGAAGAACTTCTGGTGGATATTGATAAGGATACTATAGAATTTGTGGATAATTTTGACAGTTCTTTAAAGGAGCCCTCCATATTACCTTCGAAATTTCCAAATCTTTTAGTCAATGGCTCCTCCGGTATTGCAGTGGGTATGGCTACCAATATTCCGCCTCATAATCTGGGCGAAATCATTGATGGGGTTATTCATTATATAGATAATCCTACATCTGCGGTAAAAGATTTGATGAAAAAGATCAAAGGTCCGGATTTTCCTACCGGTGGGATTATAATGGGTATTGCCGGAATCAAAGAGGCATATGAGACTGGCAGAGGCCGTCTGGTCGTAAGAGGCAGGGTACACCAGGAACAACCTAAAAAGGGCAGAACCCAGGTCATAATAACCGAGCTTCCGTATCAGGTAAATAAATCAAGATTTGTTGAAAATATTGCCGAACTGGTTAGGACCAAAAAAATAGAAGGGATTAATGACCTGCGGGATGAATCGGATAAAAGCGGAATGAGAGTAGTGGTAGAACTCAAAAAAGATTCAATTCCAAATGTTGTTATTAATTCTTTATACAAAAATACCCAGCTTGAGGACACCTTTGGAATAATTATGCTGGCTCTGGTTGATGGCATACCAAGGACTTTAAATTTATTTAGTTTAATAGAGCAGTACACCAAACATAGATTTGCAGTGGTGGTTAGAAGAACTGAATATGAGTTAAAAAAAGCTGAGGAGCGCGAACACATTCTGAAAGGGCTTTTGATAGCTCTGGATAATCTGGATGAAGTGATAAAAACTATAAGATCTTCAAAAGATGTTCCAACTGCAAGGACAAGACTGGTAAAGAATTTTAAGCTTACCGTAATACAGGCGCAGGCTATACTTGATTTAAGATTGCACCGGTTGACCGGACTGGAAAGAGAAAAGATAAAATTAGAGCATAAACAACTGGTTGAAAGAATAAAGGAATTAAAGAAACTCCTGGGCAGCAACGAGTTAATATATGGGGTAATAAAAAATGAACTGGAAGAGATTAAGAAAAAATACAATGATGAAAGAAGGACAGATATCACTACTGATATTTCTGATATTGAGATTGAGGATTTGATACCGGAGGAGGAAAATGTAATATCTATATCTCATTCAGGTTATATAAAAAGGGTTCCGGTAACTACTTATAGAAAACAGGGAAGAGGCGGAAAAGGAGTAACCGGGACTAATTTGAAGGAGAATGATTTTGTTAAACACCTGTTCATAGCATCAACTCATCACTATATAATGTTCTTCTCAAACCTTGGAAAGGTATACCGGCTAAAGGTCCATCAAATTCCTGCAGGCAGCAGGATGTCTAAAGGCAAAGCAATTGTAAATTTACTCCCGTTTGTGCCTGGCGAGATGGTTGCAGCAATAATCGCAGTCAAGGATTACGGAGATGACCGGTATTTAATAATGGCCACCAAAAAGGGAATGATTAAGAAAACCCCTATCGAAGCCTATGACACTTCCAGGAGAGATGGAATTATAGCTATTACTATTAAGGAAGGAGATGAGCTCATTGGAGTAGAAAAATCCAATGGTAATGACGAAATTATTATGGTTTCCAGTAATGGAAAAGCCATAAGGTTCAGTGAAGAAGATTGCAGACCAATGGGAAGGTCTTCACAGGGAGTAAAGGGAATGAAGCTTTCCAAAGAGGATGAAGTTCTTTCTATGATGGTGGTAAGAGAAATGGAAGGAGATCTCTTTGTTCTTACCAAAAATGGCTATGGGAAAAGGACATTTGTGTCAGAATATAAAAGACAAAATAGAGGCGGGCTTGGTGTCAGGACTTTAAAAATTACCGAGAAAAAAGGAAAAGTTGCCGGGGCAGGTATACTCAAGGATGAGCATGATGTGATGATTATCTCTAACAGGGGGGTGCTTATCAGGATTCCTGCCAAGTCAATATCAAGAATTGGGAGATCTACGCAGGGAGTTAAGGTTATTAATCTGGAAGAAGGTGCTGAAGTAGCTTCTTATTCAATAGTTATCTCTGAAAGTTAATTGAATGATTTAATTTAATTTATTATCTAAATCTGTTATTATATTTCCCGATAGCAATTTTTAAGTACAAGAAAATTTATTTTTAAGATACCAATAAAAAACCAATTTAAAAGGGGGTAAAACAAAATGGCTGAAGTTACAAAAGTAGAGGTAGATTCGGATTTCAATAAGAAGAGTTCTACTGGAATGGAGCCGAAGATTGCGGTACTTCTTTCATACCTTTTCAGCTTTGTTGGTGGTTTGATTTTCTGGTTAATAGAAAAAGAAAACAAATTCGTGAAATGGAACGCTCTTCAGGCTTTGATCCTGGGTATAATTGAACTGGGCAGTGTAATAATATTCTCTGCAATTCTGGGATGGATTCCTTTTATTGGATGGTTTTTCTTTTCCTGGATCGGATGGGTTATTGCCGTTGCTGCCTGGGTACTTGCAATTATTGCAATTGTTAAGGGTTTCCAGGGCAAGACTTTCAGGATTCCCATTATTAGCGGTTTGGTAGATAAATACTTCAAGATGCAATAAGTACAGCAACTGTTAT
>DATBWS010000100.1:0-3104 GCA_036514675.1 Candidatus Hydromicrobium sp. | reverse complement strand
ATCTTAAAACCTAAAGGATCTTATAAAGGTTTTTCTAAATAAATTTTTAGATATGGGAGATATGATGCAAGACGAATTAAGTAAAAAGAGCCAATCAAGGATCTGTATAATAAGCTATGATATTATTGGTAAAAATATGGCTGGACCCGGTATAAGATTTTATGAATTTGCCAGGATTTTATCAAATTATGTGGATGTTACTTTACTTACTCCCAACAAAGTGGATATTGATACTGAAGGCTTTAAAACCAGACAATATAAAATGAATAATTATAAGAGTCTTCAGAGAAGTGTTGAGAATTCAGATATAATATTGATTCAGGGTCATATCCTTTACTATTTTCCTTTCTTAAAAAATTTTAAGGGTAAGATTATTGTGGATCTTTATAATCCTTTTAATTTAGAAAGTCTGGAGATGTTTAAAGACAGGGATATGGTTGAAAGAATAAGAATTGATGGAAATAATTTAAATATATTGAAACTTCAGCTTACCATTGGTGATTTTTTTATTTGTGCCAGCGAGAAGCAAAGAGATTACTGGATAGGAATGTTAAGTGCTGTGGGCAGAATAAATCCGTACAGTTATGATTCCGATAGCACCTTAAGAACCCTGATAGATGTTGTACCATCCGGAATACCTTCCAATCCTCCGGTTCGCTCAAATTTGTCTATTAGAGATGTAATACCCGATATCAAAGAAGAAGATAGAATAATTTTATGGGGGGGAGGAATATGGAACTGGCTGGATCCGGTTACGGCTATTAAAGCATTATGGGAAATTACCAGAGGCAGGAAAGATATTAAATTAGTATTTATGGGAATCAAACATCCGGACCCCAAGCTTCCGGAGATGAGAAAATGCATAGAAGCAATAAAACTGGCCAGAGAGCTGGATTTATATGAAAAAGATGTATTTTTTAATGAATGGACTCCCTATAACTTGAGGCAAGCTTTCCTGCTGGATTCAGACGCAGGACTATCAATTCATCATGAGAGAATCGAAACGGAATTCTCTTATAGAACAAGGGTTATAGATTATATATGGGCAAGACTTCCGGTAATAACTACCGAAGGGGATTCCATAGCTAAAATGGTAAAAATTGAAAATATAGGTGAAGTGGTGAAATATGAGAATACTCATCAACTGGCAAGAGTTATGGAAAGCATAGTCACCAATAAGAGTTTAAGGGAAATTTATAAAAAAAACTTAAATAAAATTGCGCCAAGATTTTATTGGGAGAATGTGACCAGGCCGCTGGTTAAATATTGTGTTCATTCATATTATGCATTTGATAAAAGAAAAATTATCGAGCTTATAGATTTACAGAACAGCAAAATTTCAAGAATTATAAAAAATAACTTCGAAGGCTGTGCCAACGTTTTGAAAATAACTTCTAATAAATATAGAGATGAGGAGATTATAAACGAAAATGATGTAGGCAAGATATTCAACCTGGAAGTGGATGGAGATTCTGTAATTCCGGAAGATAAAGAGAGTCAATCAGATGAAGTCGGAATTTTAAAATCCAAAATAACCGAGAGGACTAAATTTGACGGTATTATCGTAAATAATGCTTTTTCTAAAATTACTCCAAAGTTTTTCTATGATCTTACCAATGTGCTGGCATCAAAGTTAAAAAGAGAGGGACTACTCTTTTTCTCCATTCCTGAAAAAAGAGGGTTTTACAAGCTGTTGGGTGAGGGTAAGAAGAGAGACAGAACCAGTGCGAGAATTGACGATTTTACCATTGAATTCATATTAAAAAATGCCGGCTTCGAAATTATAGACAGGGGTATCTGGAGTAAAATTGAGTATGAGGAAGCGGGTAGCGGCGAAGATGAAATTGGCGAAATATATGGCAAGAATGAATTATTCGAGCTTTTTGAAATAAAATTAAATAAGGACAATTTTAAGGATTTAAAACTTTTAAGCCGGTTGGATATTTTAGATTCGGAAGGGCTGACTGAAGATAAAACTATTAAGGGTAAACTCCGAAGATATATGTATCTTCTTACAAGCATGTATTTTGAAAATCTAAGAAAGAGTTATAACGAGTCCGTAAAAGCAGTTAATAACAATATCCAGGTTCAAATAAATAGTGAAATTAATGAACTGAATCGCAAGAACAGGGAGAGACTGCTTCTAATCTATTTTGATATATTCAGAACTCTCTATAAAGAAATTAAAAGCCTGGGTTACGATATTAGCAGTTTAAGGGAAATTTTAGGCGATTTTAAGCCTAAAAGTGAATCGGGACTTAATATAGACATGGACCAAAAACTGGAAGTGTTACTGAGAGATTTTGAGAATATTGATAGAGTACTGGGTCTTACCGTATCCAATAAATATTATTTAGCAAAAAAATCATAGATTTTAAATATGCGGCCTGTTATAAGAGCGTAGCAAAATTATGGTTAAGGAGAGTAACAAATTGAGTCTAACAAGTTCCATATTACTTATTTTGTTAAGTATTTCCATAGCTGTCGGGGGTCAATTGTTATTAAAGGTGGGTATAAACCGCATTGGTATAGTTAATTTCGGAAGCTTGAATGCCCTGAAGCAGTTTTTTTTCGGAGTAATAAAAAGTCCCCTGGTAATGTCCGGTTTATTTTTATATGTTATTTCAGCCGCGATCTGGCTGATAGCAATATCTGTGGTAGATCTTAGTTTTGCTTACCCATTTCTTGGTTTTACATATGTAATGGTACTTGTCCTTTCAAAATTTATATTAAAAGAGGATGTGAATCCCATACGCTGGATAGGTGCGCTTATAATAACTATAGGAGTGGTTGTAATTTCCAGAGGGTGATATTTCGGTTGAAGGTAAGGTGAGATTTTTAATTGGCGCAAGATGATGAACCCTTGATATCAATTATCGCTGTAAATTTTAACGGCAAGATATTTTTGAAAAATCTTTTTAACTCAATACTTAGTATTGATTATCCATCTGAAAAAATCCAGATAATAATGGTAGATAATAATTCTACCGATGGTTCTGTTGATTTTGTAAGAGAAGAGTTTCCTCAGGTAGAGATAATTACGTTGGCGAAAAATAAGGGCTATGCCGGTGGAAATAATGAGGGATTTAACCGTTCAAAGGGAA
>DATBWS010000099.1:0-4822 GCA_036514675.1 Candidatus Hydromicrobium sp. | reverse complement strand
CTCCCTTTTTAAACTGTATATTCATAATATCACACCCTTTCTATAATTTTTATAAATGTATGATAACACAAGGTATTATACAATGCAAGGTATTTTTAAAAAAATAATATCTTTATTTTAATTATACTAAATTATACTTTGTAGCCGTTTTTTTTATTTCATTTTTCCCGGTAAATGTGTATCATATTCCGTATTAATGCCAAAAATGATATCTTGGAAAATTGTAAAGAAAGAAACTCTAATTTATCCGGGAAATTATGAAACTTACAGATAAAGAAATCTCAGAATACCTCCACCGCTGCTACACGGCAGCAGACGGATTATGGTTCGTAAAGGTTGAAGAAAAATACGGATTTGACTCCGCTCTGGATATAGATAAAGAAGTGTGGAAAGTCATTCCCAAAATTCAGTCGCGTTTTTTAAAAATTAAAATAAAGAGAGAAATTTTATGACAGATTTAAATTTACCTTACAATAAAGAAACTTCAAAAAGAGATACAAAAATTAAAAAAAATAAAAAAATAAAAGAAAAAGTACCTTCTAATTTAAAGTTAAAACAGGAAAATAGCGATCTTTATCAAATTTTACGAAATATAAAGCAAATTTCCCAAACCAATAAAAGTATCATTGTCTCAATGGGTTCTCAGAAAAAATTATTATATTCTTTCGACCAGATTCATTTTTTACCTGCCCAAATCGATAAAATTCCGCTTGAGACTAATGAACCGGTAAATACATCGGTAATAATCGGGCCACAAGCTAAAAAACCCCTTAAATTACCTTCTCCTATAATGATATCTGGAATGAGCCTTGGAACAGTCTCATTAAAAGTAAAACAAATCTTTTCGCGAGTAGCTGCAAATCTGGGTATCGCATATAATTCGGGTGAAGGCGGGATCCTTGATGAAGAATTGGAAAGGATAGGTGGCTATTTAATCGGACAATACTCGACTGTAAATTCAAAGATAGATCTGGAAAGACTGTCCAGGGTTGCAGCAATAGAGATCCGTTTCGGTCAAGGCGCCTATCCTGGAAGGGAAAGTTTTCTGCCTTCAGAAAAATTGACTTCTGATATCGCATCTATCAGAGGGATAAAGGGACCTGAACCTGTTTATTCACCTGCACATCATTTTGATATGGATTCCCCTGAAAAAATAAAAGAAAAAATATGCTGGCTTAAGGAAAAAACTGGCGGAGTTCCAATAGGTGTAAAAATTGGTTGCGGAAATATTGAACAAGATATAAAAATTCTAGCAAAAGCAGAAGTGGATTTTATTACCCTCGATGGATTTGGAGGCGGAACAGGTGCAACAGATATGTTTGTCCGTGAAAATGTTGGTATTCCTATAATTATAGCATTGCCAAGAGCTGTAAAATTTCTTAATAATCACAGTTTAAAAAACAAGATATCAATAATAGCCTCCGGAGGCCTAAGGACTTCCGCAGATTTTGCAAAGTGTATTTCTCTTGGATCTAATGCTGTTTATATTGGAACCGCAGCTTTAATTGCTATAGGTTGTGAACAATTCAGAATTTGCCACACTGCTTTTTGTCCAACCGGAATTACTACACACATTCCAGCTCTTACCGATCGCCTGGACATTGATGAAGGAATAAAAAAACTTTCAAATTTTATTAATATATGTACGCGCGAAATTGCAGATTTTGCAAGAATTACAGGAAAAAATGATATAAAAAAACTTGATATAACAGATGTTGTTTCTTTAAATAAGGAGCTTTCAGAACTTATTGGAATTAAATGGCTCAAAGGCTAAATTAATTGATTGAAATAGGTGTTTATATAATTATTTTTTGATCTCAATCGGTCTACAGCCTATTTAATAATTTTTTAAAAGCAGTCAATGTGAACAATATCATCCAATTTCCTTTTTGGCACATGCAGCCTACCTGAAGTATCTTTGTGATATCTAATGGACTTATCCTTTTCAATATCGTAATATTGCGGATTCTCCAATGGGTACCCAAGCGCCAGAACCAGATCGGCGCTGTATTCCCGGGGTACTTTTAAAATATATTCAATCTTTTTTCTATCGAAAGATCCTATCCAGCAGCAGCCTACTCCTTCTTCCAGGGCTGCCAGGGTAATATTTTCAGCGCTGGCACCTACGTCATATTTATAGTAGGGAACCAGCAAATTTTCTTTATTTATCAGAATTATTATATATGCCATCGGTTTCTCGCTTTCTCCGGGATTCCCTTCAGGTGCAATATAATGTGCCCACCTTACATACGGAAAAATCTTCTCTTTAGCAGCTTTATCTACAGTAATGATATATTCCAACGGCTGCAGATTCCCTGCAGATGGCGCCAGCCTTCCTGCATTGACCAATTTTTTTAAAATTAAAAGTTCTATCGGTTTTTGCTTGAATTTTCTGATGGTCCTTCTTGATATTATGGTATTATAAATTTCCATTCTTAATTCCACCTGATGATTGACTTTTTAAAATATCCTAACTGCCGGGCACCCAATCCAGAATATAAATTAACTCTTTATCAATGTCAACAATATCTTCCATTAATTCTTAGATTAATTCCTATGCGGAATCTAACACTTATTTATTGTCTGCTACTTTACTATATTTAGCCAATATTCTTTTTTTGTTATGGTAAATTTTGGTAAGATTGGACGAATATGCAGAATCTCCGGCAATAATCTATTTTTTTATTGTAATAGAAGAAAGATAATGTATAATTTCACCTAATAATAAGGCATATATTATAAAATCCAGTACATTACAGTTAAAAAATACTCCTTATAATCTTATGCACTAAGAATTTTTAATATTGATATGTTTTCGTCACAGATAATAAAAGTCAGCAACCTGACAAAAGATTATGGAAATGTCAAAGCAGTAAGAGGTATAGATTTTCATGTAAATGAGGGAGAGTTGTTTGCATTTCTGGGACCTAACGGCGCCGGGAAAACCACCACTATCGATATTATCTGTACCCTTCTCAAGCCTGACAGCGGCACGGTGACAGTTTACGGTTATACACTTGGCAACGAGGACGATAAAATCCGTAAAAATATCGGGATCGTATTTCAGGAAAATATTCTGGATAACCTGCTGACGGTTAAAGAAAATCTCTATACCCGGGGCAGTTTTTATGGATTGTCCAGTAAAGAGCTAAGAGCTGCAGTGCAAAGAGCTATAAAATCAGCAGATGTTGAAAGCTTCTGTAACCGTCCCTACGGAAAGCTATCTGGTGGCCAACGCCGCAGAGCCGATATAGCCAGGGCACTGGTAAATACGCCAAAAATCCTATTTCTGGATGAGCCCACTACAGGGCTTGATCCTCAGACCAGAAAAAGTGTCTGGGACACAATCCGTAATCTGCAAAAAGAGACCGGAATGACCGTATTTCTTACCACTCATTATATGGAAGAAGCCGCTAAGGCTGACTATGTTGCCGTTATCGATAACGGTCTGATCTCTGCCAGAGGTACCCCTTCCGATCTCCGCGCCAAATACAGTACAGACACTTTGCGGCTCATCCCAAAAGATAGTGAAAAACTTAAAATATTTTTTAAAGAGCAAGAGGTAGAATTTGTTATATCCGGCGGAGCTTTTATGATCCTTGTTCCAAATACCCTTGATGCTTTGCCACTGGTAAATAAGGCGGAAGATTTGATATCCGGCTTTGAGGTGATAAGCGGCAGTATGGATGATGCCTTTGTAAAAATCACAGGTCATGCCATGAGAGAGGATGCGAATTAGATGACTGTTATTATTAATTTAATCAAACGAAACCTAAAACTTTTCTTCCGTGACAGAACCTCTGTATTTTTCTCACTTCTTGCCATATTTATAATAATCGGACTTTATGTGCT
This sequence comes from Candidatus Hydromicrobium sp., assembly GCA_036514675.1. GTDB lineage: Bacteria > Actinomycetota > Humimicrobiia > Humimicrobiales > Humimicrobiaceae > Hydromicrobium. The sequence continues at coordinate 970 of DATBWS010000099.1, read as the reverse complement.
GTTTCTGGGAAATATGATGGTTAATAATCTTAAGGACCTTCTGGGAAATGATGCCCGTTTCATTATTAATAGCTGGGTTATGGCAGGAATTCTATCGGTTACGTCAATAACTACAACAATGGGTGCATTTGGTATTATGGTTGAGGATAAGACAAAGAAAATTTCAAAGGATTTTTTATCGGCTCCGTTCAAACGTTCTCAGCTTGCAGGCGGATACATAATAAGTTCTTTCATAATCGGCGTTATCATGAGCATTGTAGCTTTGATCATAGCTGAAGTTTATATACTTGCCAATGGCGGAAGCCTATTGGGATTTATGTTACTTCTAAAATTATTCGGAGCAATGCTGCTGTCTGTTTTTGCCGGCTCGGCAATGGTATTTTTTATAGTGACATTTTTCAAAAGCAGCAATGCTTATGCTACTGCAAGTACAATAATCGGGACTCTCATTGGTTTTCTAACAGGAATATATATTCCAATCGGATCGTTTCCATCTACTGTGCAAACTGTAATAAAAATATTCCCCATGAGCCATGCGGCATCATTGTTCCGGCAAATTATGATGGAAGTACCAATGTCCAAAGCCTTTGCAAATGCACCAACAGAGGCGATCACCGACTTCAAAAAAATGATGGGTGTTACTTTTTTCTTTGGCGACAAAGAACTGTCTTCGCTTATAAGCATACTTATTTTGATTGCTACCGGTGGGGTGTTTCTTGCATTAGCCGTTGTAAGCATTTCTGTTAAGAAAAAGCAGTAATATTATCTTTAATCTTTATTATCCTGTTATTTATACTTCTTATTATAACTTTTCCTTTTTTAAATCTACTACACAGCTTCTTTTATCAGTGCTCTGAGTATGTGTATCATACCACCGGTGTCCATACTGCAGTATTTTATAAGTGATTTACGAATCCTTTCTACCTCTTCCTCTGCAGGGCAGCTCTCGCGAGTATCATACTTCCCGCAA
>DATBWS010000098.1:0-2346 GCA_036514675.1 Candidatus Hydromicrobium sp. | reverse complement strand
GCACTTCTGTTAATGGTAACCAGCCGGTGGGCAAAAATTTCCTCCCCCGGATCCCCTTCCTTTTTGCCTGCCGGCTGAATTTAATTTATAAGAATTTGATTGTGGATCACCAGTCTATAAACAGTTAAAAATTGTCGTAACCCAGGGTTATCAGATCCAAAAAGCATCAGAAAACATGATACTGGATCAGAAATATTATTAAAATATAATAAAATTTAATCAAAAAATACTAATTATTTATTGATTTTCAATAAAAATAGCTTGACTTTCAACAAATAGTGTATTTTAATTAACTAAAATTAAATAGGAGGTTTCAAATGAAATATTTAGGTAAAAAATCGCTGTCGTTCTTTCTGAGTGGACTTTTACATGTATCATGGTATGTAATACTTGTAGTATCAATTATTGGAGTCGTCTATGGAGCGATAGTCTTATTTGTCACACCGGTCGAAAATCCTGCTGCGACAGGAATTGCCAGGGTCAATTTTTATATTTTCAATGAACTAAAAAGTGATGAGGGTTATCAAATAATTAGAAGCTTACCGGTTGCGGTGAGAATTCTTTTCCTACCCTATATTGGAGCGGCTACGGTACTGCTGCTTCAGATAATAAAAAAATCTCGGCATCTGTTTACTAACTTTAAAAATAATATTGTATTCAATAAAAGCAATATACTTATTATCTCGAAGATAAGCAAACTACTTATTGTATTTTCAATTATAACTTTTAATTTTTCCTCACTGCTGGTTGCAATAATACTGCTTATACTTTATGAAATTTTAAAAAATGGAACTGCTCTTCAGGAAGAGCATGATTTAACCATATAGTAAGGACAAAATATGAGTATTATATTTAGAATCGACAGAGTAATGGCAGATAGAAAAATATCACTCAATGATTTAGCGAAACGGATACAAATTACTAATTCAAATTTATCTATTTTAAAAACCGGAAAAGCCCGGGCAATACGTGTCTCAACCCTGGAGGCTATTTGCAGAGAACTCAATTGTCAACCCGGAGACTTACTGGAATATCATCCGGATGAAAAAAACATACCTGAATAAAATGGAGGAAAAAATGAATACAAACAAAAATCCGCAAACGTTATGTCCAATGCCCATTTTAAATTTTGTAGTCTTCGCCCATTCATGGGCTGGAGTTTATATATAAGATAGATTGTAGTGAACTATATTAAAAATGGCCGAATAAAAGCAATATAGGAGGAATACTTATGAAAGCTATTGTATACACAAAATACGGACCACCGGATGTTCTTCAGCTCAAAGAGGTAGAAAAACCTACCCCCAAGGACAATGAAGTACTGATAAAAGTTCATTCGGCATCCGTAAATAATCCTGACTTGGGTTTCGTGAGAGGTAAGCCGTTCTTGGCCCGCCTATGGTCCGGATTTCTAAAACCAAAATTCAAGATACTCGGATCTGACATTGCTGGGCGGATTGAAGCGGTTGGCAGAAACGTAAAACAGTTTCAGCCAGGTGATGATGTATTTGGGGACATATCCTTATATGGTTTTGGCGGTTTTGCCGAGTATGTATCTGTTCCTGAAAATGTATTAGTTCTGAAACCGGCCAGGTTGACATTCGAGGAAGCAGCGGCCGTACCTCAGGCAGCAATCGTCGCTCTGCAGGGTCTTCGCTACGCTGGACAGATTCAGCCAGGGCAGAAGGTTTTGATTAATGGCGCGTCTGGTGGTATCGGTACGTTTGCGGTGCAGATTGCTAAATCATTCGGGGCTGAAGTCACTGGCGTGTGCAGTACGAGGAATTTGGACATGGTGCGCTCGATTGGGGCAGACCAGGTCATTGATTACACTCAAGAAGATTTCACCAAAAGCGGGAAGCGTTATGACCTGATTCTCGCTACTGTGGGATATCGTTCAATTTTCGATTACAAGCGTGCATTGAGTCCCAGGGGAGTTTATTGCGCGACCGGAGGTTCCTTAGCTCAGGTTTTCCAAGCTATGCTCCTGGGACCATTGGTTTCAATGACTGGGACTAAGAAAATGGGTAGCATGGGGATAGCGATAACGAACCAAAAGGATTTGGTCTTTATAAAGGAGCTTATTGAAGCCGGCAAAATAAAACCAGTCATAGACAGATGTTACAAGTTAAGTGAGGTCGCTGAGGCTCTCCAGTACTATGGAGAGAGACACGCCCGGGGGAAAGTAGCAATAACTATTTAGTATTTTAGAGATAAAAACTTTAAAATACGTCTACCAGGCATTTTATACAACAGCCGCTATGCGGTTCGGACGGAGTACTGTCTTCACCCAAATTGCCCTTCGGGCAATTTGGGCTATTCGTGGAACGTTGTATGAAATACTTA
>DATBWS010000097.1:0-4158 GCA_036514675.1 Candidatus Hydromicrobium sp. | reverse complement strand
GAATTATCGTGGATGGCAGAATATAATAAACGCTGCTGCTCTTTAGAAAGAATTCTTTAACTGATTTATGATTTTTATCACCTTTATCCATTAAAGAATATATAACGCTGGTCTCTAAGATTATCTGCAATTTTCCTCCTTGCATTCTAATTAATCTTCGCCAAAGCCTTTTAGATATTCTTCTTTTTTGTTTGCAATATCCGAACCTCCGCTATTACCAATACCAATTATACCAATTTCCTTCTTAGGCACTTTTTTAGTTACATATTCAGTGACTGCTTCTCTAATTATAAAAGAAGTAGATTTATTAGAAATTTTAGCCAGATTTTTTAGTTTTAGCATAATATCTTTTTCTAAAAGTATGGATGTTCTTTCTTTTTCCATTTAGCACGCCCCGTTTCTTATTATGTCGATAATCATATTAATAATATGAATATTAATAATATTAATATGTATAACTCATTATGTCAATTATTTATTGAGCCAATGTATGATTCAAGGGTTAAATTATGGAAAATTTGTGGTATTATCTTATAGATTTTTAAACTAACAGGCTTTATAGGGGAGAAACCAGGCATGCTGTGGATTATTTATATATATCTGCCAATTTCAGTCATACTTATATTGTTATATTTATATGCATTCAGATATGAGCCGGTTAATTTCAGGCTGTCGAATGTGGATATATTCATAAAGGAAAACGAATCACAAAGAACCGGTGAAAATAAATCAAATGAACCCATACTTACCATTTTGCATTTGTCTGATTTCCACCTGAGAAAGAATTCCAAAGGAAAAAAAATGTTTAAATTCGTACAGGGCCTGGCCAGATTAAATGTAGATTTTATTTTTATTACCGGTGACCTGATAGGAAGTAATAGCAGTATAGAATACATGATTGAAATGCTTTCTCCTCTAAGAGCAAAATTAGGAAAATATGCTGTTTTTGGGGTACATGATCATTATGATAAAGCTTTAATAGAGTTTGTAAAAAATATGTTTAAGAGAAAAAAGAGGTACAGAAAAGAAAATGACATTGCCTATATGGTAAGAAGGTTGAAAGATATTGGCATTGAGGTTTTAATAAATGAAAGCAGAAGGGTTGAAATCAACAGTAACGGTATATATAGTGTCGAGATTATCGGACTTGATGACCCCATAGTTAAGAAAATTGATATAATCAAAGCTTTCAGTCATATTGATCCGGTAAATAAACTGGAGCCAATAGAAAAATCAGATCATAGAGAGGTATTTAGATTAAGAGAAAAGAAGATACATAAAATAAATAGCAGGGGCAAATTACGCATAGTAATTGTACATACTCCTGATACCGATTCTATAATTAATCTGGCCCGGAAAAAAACCGATATGATATTCAGCGGGCATACCCACGGCGGACAGGTAAGGCTTCCCCTGATTGGAGCGGTAATTTCCGGATGTAAGATAAAAACAAAATTTGCTTCGGGCCTTTTTTATTTTAAAAATTTAATCCTTTATGTTACAAGGGGTTTGGGAGAGGGAAAATATTCGCAGTTCAGGTTCCACTGCCAGCCGGAAGCAAGTCTGGTAAGGATATATAAAATAAACTAAAAAATATAAACTGGAACCGGTAAATCTTCCTATTGTTTAAAAACTTACTGTAGTTATATATAATATCTTTAATCATATTGCATATATATATGTTTATGAAATGAATCGGAATAAACGATAGAGTAAACAATTCAAAGAGGAGAAGGCAGCTATGCCGAAGGTAAAAGCTGGTTGTCCGGGACAGGATCCGGCATATTTAAAGGATTTCAAAACAAATACTGTATCCTGCCCGAAATGCGGGCATGAGATAGAATTTTTCGCCGATGAAAGAAAAGTGAAATGCCCCCGGTGCCATACAAACGTGTTCAAAGTCAATCCTCAGGTAATAAAATATAAGAATGGTAAACTGACCTTTAGCGGGGAAGATAAAAGTTGCCTTGACTGGTGCGGCGGATGTCTCAACAAGAAAGACTACGAAGATATAGAGGAAAATAAAAAAAAGATTGAAAAGAAAAAAGAAGATTTTAAAAAACTTATAGATTCAATCGATAAAAAGGATAAAGATATAATTGATTTCTTTTTAGAAGCCTTTCGGAAGAGCATAAATAATCCCAGGTTAATAGATGAGAGAATATTCCAGGCACTTCAAAAAGAAAATCCCGATCTTTTTGTAAGAGCAAGGAATTACTATTTAAATTTTATCAGCGGATGAAATTATTTAATTCATCCGGCTTTTATGATAGTTTTGCAACATTTTAATTGATTCTATGAATGCTGAAAATAAGCAGTCCCAAAAAAGAAAAAGAAGCCCGAACCCGATTGTAAGATTTACCTTAATTGTGATTCTTCTGGTAATAGTAGGATTCTTCATATTTTACAGTATCGATAACCCTGATTTTTTAAAAAGTAAATTTTCTTCTCTTTTTGATAATAATGAAAGTGAAGAAGCAATACCGGATCTATCGGAAGGTAGTGAGAGTCAACCAGATAATAATATTGAGGAACCTGCTCCGGTCAATGATTCCGGCGAAAGTGAAATAGAGAATATTACCGAGAAGGAAATTATTTCCGATGAGGATTCGGGTAACAATGGAACCGAAAGCAGCCTGTCTTTATGGCAGAGGATAAAAAATTTCTTCTTAAAACTAAGAGAAGGTGGGGAAGAAATAGAGGAGTATCCCGGCAAACTGGAAGTAAATTTTTATTTTTCCAGTCTTGGTGAGGAAAAGAAATTAGTTTCCGAGAAAAGGTCCATAAATGCGGGAAGTCCTTATAACGCTGTACAGAATGCTTTTCAGGAGCTGCTCAGGGGGCCTTCCAAATCGTATCACTTTCCGGTGATACCGGCAGGGACAAAACTGCTCGGTGTGGAAACCTATGAAAATACAGCTACAATTGATCTTTCCCAGGAATTTCTGGAAAATAGTCTGGACACGAGGATCCTGGATGAATATGTAATTTACTCTATCGTAAACACATTGACAGAAATTCCTGAAATAGAGGGTGTTATTTTTTATATAGAAGGTATAAGGATTAAAGTATACGGCAATATAGACCTGTCTGTCCCTGCTATTAGAAACACAGAGTATATACACGAGGAGTAGCTGTAGATGAAGAGCAGCTTATAGATTATAGTAAGTTTTCCAATCAATTTTTAATAACCGAATAAAAAATATATAATACAGGCAATAAAATTTTATAAAGGTGGTTAATTTGAAAGTACTTATAACAGGCGGAGCAGGCTTTATCGGATCAAATGTAGCAGATGGTCTTCTGGAGAAAAACTATAGGGTAGTTATAGTAGACGATCTTTCCAACGGAAAGAAAGAAAATATTTCAAAAGAAGCTAAATTCTACAGGTGTGATATTAGAAATAAGAAATTATACAGTATATTTAAAGCAGAAAAACCGGAGGTAGTAATCCACAATGCCGCCCAGATGAGTGTGAGAGTATCGGTAGAAAATCCTCTAATGGATGCGGATATAAACATAATGGGCGGACTTAATGTGATCCAGTCCTGTCATACTTACAATGTGAATAAGATAATATTTGCATCGAGCGGGGGAACGGTATACGGGGAACAAAAATACTTTCCAGCGGATGAAGAACATCCCACCAGCCCCATATCTCCTTATGGAGTGGCAAAGCTTGCTACTGAAAATTATCTGTATTATTTTTATAAGACCTATGGTTTAAAATATATATCCTTAAGGTATGGCAATATATATGGACCGAGGCAGGATCCCTACGGGGAAGCAGGGGTGGTGGCCATATTTTCAAGTAAAATCATTAAGGGAGAAAACCCCATTATTAATGGAGATGGTCTCCAGACCAGGGATTATGTTTATGTGGGAGATGTTGTGGATATAAATATTAAGGCAATAGAAAGCGATTTTACCGGGCCCCTGAATGCGGGAACAGGAAAAGAAACTTCCGTGGTAGAGCTGTTTAAAATTTTAAGAGAAGTATCCGGAAAAGGCGGTGTCGAAGAAGTTCATGGTCCTCCCAAAGAGGGGGAGCAAAGAAGAAGCCAGCTTTCTTATAAATTGGCTGAAAAAGTGCTGGGCTGGCAGCCCAGGATATCTTTAGAAGAGGGTCTGAAAGTAACTTAGAACTGGTTCAAAAAG
>DATBWS010000096.1:0-20567 GCA_036514675.1 Candidatus Hydromicrobium sp. | reverse complement strand
TTGCGGCATATTCACCCGTGGAATAAAACAAAGCCCTGCAGCGATCCAAAGAATTATGGCAAATAAGTGGATAAAATTATCAATAAATCTTAAAATAAGCGATCTTTTTTTCTTTTCTTTAATTACATTTGACCCATAGATCTCGAGTCTTTTTTTTGCCTCCTCACCGGTCAGGCCATTTGTGTCTACTTTGAGAGTTTCAAATAACTCTTTATCGTCAAGTTTGTAATATTCTACTTCCATATAAGTTCTTAAAAATTAACTTTGATAAAATATTTAAAGCATCCTGGTCAAAATAATATTATAGTATTTTTTTTATAATTAGCTATTGTATAATTAGAATATTTTGGTGTTATTTCTTCAGGATTAGTAAACCATTTTATTGCCTGGAGATTAATATCAATGGTTTATGGAAGGTGAGAAATATCTCCGGATAAAAAAATATTAATCCGGGAAATCATCTATTTCAGAGTAAAAATTACTGTGACCGGTATCATAACTTCTTTTTCTATGGTTGATGTATCGTAGGTTCCCCAATCCGATACCTCGGTAGAATTGACCGGTAGTACCTGTACCACTCCAAGGTTTGCGGATTTTATGACCCCGATTTTTTTACCGCTGCCCTCTGCAATCTTTTGAGCTCTTAATTTTGCATCATTTATTGCATCCGGAATCAGCTCTATCCTGAGTTCCACAAGTTTGGAGTAATAATATTCAAGAGACTGGGTGGAAAATATGACCCCCTGGTCTATAAGTCTTTGGATGTTTTTAGCCATTGAGGTAATCTTTTCAACATCGGTTGATTGAATTTCTACGGTCTGCCTTAAAGCGTTTTCCTTGGGAGCGTTTGGATCATATAGATATAACTGCTCCATAAATACAGGTGAAATTATCAGGTCTTCTTCGGTAAATCCATTATCTTCAAAAAAATTTAGCACCAGCCTCTGGTCATTTTGCATCATTTGATAACCTGACCCCAACTCTTCAACCGGAACGGTCCTCGAGAAATTGGAGGTCCATTTAACAATATCCGAAGTGACTCTCTCCCTTACAGAGCCGGTTACAGAAAGAGTATCCTCGGGTGACCTTACTTTATAAAAGGTGAAAGAACCTATTAAGGCACTTATTATCAGGCATATGCCCAGAATAATAGCAAAGTATATGATTTTATTTGAATTTTCTTTAACCATGCTTCACCTCGTGATTATATATTTTTAACTTTTGTGTATATGATAATTTGTATATATTAACCATCTTTATTAATGATATCAGTTTAAAGTGCATTGTCAATATTTAGGGAGGGGAGTATCTATACGGAAGATAGTGCATATCATTTTGGTATATAAATGGTTAAAAAATAATTGACAAATAAGATTAATTCTTATATAGTTATTATAATAGATTAGATTTAAAAAGTTTATAAGACCGTCTTGGATAAACAAAGATATATAAGACGATGGGTTTTGAAGAACTAATATTATAATCTGGAAGTAACAGCAATAAAAATAATAAGTATAAATTTTTTAAAAATGATCCTATTCTATACAAAATTTTAATGATTATTGCTTATTGGAAGCAGGTTTAATCATATTCTGTAAACTGTCAAACCAAAAGAAAGGGGTATAAAATGGCTAAAGTAACAAGAGAGATGGTAGAAAAAGCAGGGTTGAATGTAGATGAAATTATAGAGCTTCTGGTAAAAAACGCAGGAGCGGAACTAACCACTTACTATTATTACACCATACTAAGAGCAAACCTGATCGGTCTTCAGGGAGAAGGAATAAAAGAGATAACGGAAACTGCAAGAATCGAGGATAGAAACCACTTTGAGGCAATCGTTCCCAGAATTTACGAACTGGGGGGAAAGCTGCCGGAGAATATGAAGGACTTTCATGATGTATCAGCCTGTCCGCCCGCAGCTCTACCCAAAGACCCTACAGATGTAATGGCTATTCTTAAGGTACTGGTTGAAGCTGAGAGGTGTGCCGTAAGGGGTTACACACATATCTGTAATATTACAGCAGGGAAGGATCATAGAACTTATGATCTGGCCCTGTCTATTCTTAATGAAGAAATAGAGCATGAAAGCTGGTTTTCGGAATTCCTGGGTGAAGGTCCATCCGGTCATTTCTTAAGAAGAGGAGAAACTTCTCCATTTGTAGGAAAATTTCTTAAATAATTAAAGCAAATATGTTCTTAAGAGTAGAAGGCTTTGTATTGGAAGCAAAGCCTTCTTATTATAGGAGGAGGCTTATATGAAAAAAATGAAGTGGCAGTTGATTTTAGGAGTAATTCTAATATCCCTATCTGTGTTACTTTATATTTTCCACTATGCCATCTTTAGAGACATGCATCATATTTTTATATATCTGGTGGGGGATATTGCATTTGTACCCATAGAGGTTTTTTTGGTAACTGTAGTTGTTCATAGAGTTCTGAATGATAGAGAGAAGAAAGCTTTGCTTACCAAACTAAATATGGTAATAGGAGTTTTCTTTAGCGAAGCCGGTACTAAACTTTTAACCTATCTTTCAGACTATGATACCAGCAGCCATATTTTAATTGAACATCTATCCGGAGTTAAGGCATGGACGGTTAAGGACTTTAAAGATACGTATAAAAAATTTAAAGGGTATCAGCCGGATCTCAAAATAAATTCTGGAAATCTTAGAAATTTAAAAGATTTTTTAATCAAAAAACGAGAGTTTTTGTTAAGATTGATGGAGAATCCCAACCTTCTGGAGCATGAATCATTTACAGATCTTCTGTGGGCTGTATTTCATTTAACTGAAGAACTGGAAAATAGGGAAGACTTTGAAAAAATACCCGGGACGGATTATGAGCATCTTATTCGTGATACCCAAAGAGCCTATAATGCAATGATTTTCGAGTGGATTGCATATATGAACCACCTAAAAAACAACTATCCATATTTATTCTCATTGGCTGTTAGAACCAATCCTTTCGATCTTAAGGCGTCCCCTATAATAGGTTAAAATATAGAAAATGAAAGAATTTGCAAGAGAAGAGTTGAAAAAATATGATGGTAAAGAAGGAAGAAAAGCTTACGTTGCCTGCGATGGAAATATTTATGATGTTACGGATAGTTTTCTGTGGAAGGATGGGAAACACCAGGCAACGCATCTTGCCGGAGAAGATTTGACCGGAGAACTCGATAAGGCCCCGCATGGAATAGATTTTCTAAAAAGGTTCCCTGTGGCAGGCAGGTTGAGGAAATAATTATTTTATTAAAACTAAACTTAATATCATGACTATCATTCCGGTAATGAAGCTTACAATGGGGAGATGGGAATATCCATATGATCTGGAAACCGGCAGGAGTTCATCAATGGATATGAAAACCATAAGTCCAGCTATGCCTGAAAGTAAATATCCCAAAACCTGTGAGTTTAAAAAAGGAAGAAGAACCAGGGCTGTAATTATTGCTCCAATTGGTTCTACTACTCCAGATAAAAATGACCACAGAAAAGCCTTTTTTCTGCTGCCGGTTGCCTTATATACAGGGGCAGATACAGCAATTCCTTCAGGGATATTATGTATGGCAATGGCGACGGCTATAGCTATTCCTATTTTGATATCTACCATTGAACTATAAAAGGTTGCCATTCCTTCAGGAAAATTGTGAATTCCTATTCCGAGTGCGACAAAAAGGCCGGTTCTTAAGAGTTTCCTGTCGGTTCCGTCATTTATTTTTTCTTTTTGTCCGATATATTCATGAGGTATAAAATAATCGATTAAAAAAATTAAGATAAAACCTGCAATAAAAGCTATGCTGGCTCTGGTGAATCCCAATTCTTTAAAGCCTGCAGGAAGAAGTTCAAAAAAAGAGACTCCTATCATAACTCCTGCTGTAAAGCCCAGGACAGAACTCATAAATTTTGAGCTTTCTCTTTTAAATATAAGACCCAGTATACTTCCGATAGTGGTAGAGAGGCCTGCAATCGAGGTTACTAGTAACGGTCTTATTATTTGCGGGTCCATTTTTTAAACGGTTTTATTTAAGATTTATTTTTGTTAACTGTTTATTTATTCAAGTAGTCATTTATTATATTCATTTATCCAAAGTTTGTCTATAAATGGAAGTAATTGTCCTGTTGTCCGGTTAAAAAATAGGGTATGGCAGCGATAAATCTCTTTCAAGAAATCATAATACGAGATATAATCTGGTTATTATAGCAATGGTATTTACTGGAGCCATAATGATTTCAATCCGGTTTATAAGAAGGCAGGAGATTGAAATCAAAAACAAGAAAGGGCGATTATTTTAAATAATTAATATGCTATAATTATTAGAAATATTATAGAAAATTAATAATAATTTATTTAGTCTTAATGAACATAGAAAAAAGTAATAAATTTTATACTATTGAGGAAGCTACTGATATGCTGGGAATCAGCGAGCAGGAAGTAATAAATATGATTACACTAAAAAAACTCCCTGCTATAAAAGTGGAGAAATCTATAAAGATAAGAGAAGAAGATCTGGAAAAAATCCTGGATAGTCTGGGGAGAAAAATCACTGAAGGGAAAACTATCACAGTGGAGAATACCGGGGCAGTACCGGTAGAAGAAATTGAAGACAGGGATAGGATTAAAGAAGAACTTGAGGATAAGAAAATACAGCTGGAGAGGTCCTATAGGGATCTATTAAAGAAAAAGCAAGAATTGGAAGAAGATATAAATTATCTGCAGTATCAATACGATGAATTTAAAAACAGAATCAAGAATTTAATTTCAGATGAGTTTAAGCTGTTTTTAAAAAAGATTGATGAAGAAAATTTAGGGGAAGGTGATAAAGTCCCGCAAAATAATTTTGAGAATAATTTAGATATAGATGAAGATATAGATAAAACAGCAGGAAATGAAGAAGATAGTTATGATGGTGAAGAAGAAGCACTGCTGCTGGAAGATGACGAAGAAATCGAGAAAAGAGCAGTATCGGATAGAGAGAATAGAATCGAACTGTGAGAAAACAGAGCTAACGAAGTGTAATTCTATTTCAGAAATAAGTATCCTTGTAGGGTAAAGCAAGTGTTAATTAAATGAGGGTTTATTATTTTTTAATAACAATAAATTATAAGTATAAACTTACGCAAAATAATTTAAGACTTTAAAAAGTCAGAGGTAAGATTTCACTTCTGACTTTTTGTTTTTGAATTATATTAATAAAACTGCCTGGCATAATTAAAAAATGGATATCGAAAAGATTACAAAAGAGCAACTAATAGATAAACTGGTGGAGATGAACCAGAGGATCGTTTATCTGGAGAAGTATGAAAAGCAGTCCAGTCAACTGAAAGAATCATTGGCAGAAAATGAAGGGAAATACAACAGCCTGTTTGAAACCGGTTCTATTGGTATTATAACAATAAATGGCAGGGGAATAATAACTGCATGCAACGATGCCGTACTTGATTTTTCGGGTTATTCCCGGGAGGAATTAATTGGCAAATATTTCACCAGGCGGGTTAATCTTAGCACAAAAGAAATTCCCAGGTACCTGGAAATATTCAAGTCGATTTTAAATGGAAAAGAGGTCAGTTCATTTGAAATTACACAGCATCGGAAAAATGGAGATGTTCTTTTTGGAGAAGTTTATTTTGGGCCTTTGAAAAACAAAGACAATAAAATTACCGGTTTTAAGATAATTATTAAGGATATTACCGAAAAGAAGAAGCTGGAAAACAAATCCCAGGAGAGCAGAGAAAAGTTTAATACCCTTTTTAAATCTTCATTGGAGGGGATTGTTATTCATAATAATGGAAAAATTTTAGAGGTAAATGACACTTTTACGGTTATGTTTGGCTGTAGTCCTTCCTATGCTGTAGGTAGAAGTTTGCTGGATTTTATAGCTCCGGAATACAAAGAGATAATAGTAGATAACATAAAATCAGGACATGAAACCCCTTATGAAATAATAGGGTTGAAAAATAACAGGAGCAGGATATTTATTGAAGTAACCGGCAGGCCGATTACTCATCAGGGTAAGAGGGTAAGGATAGAGATTTTAAATAATATCAATGAGCGCAAAAAAGCGGAGAGAAGAATTAGATATCTGAGCTTCCATGACAGGCTTACGGAACTTTATAATAGAACTTATTTTGAAAAAGTACTGGTAAACATTTCTAAGGATAGAGAGCTCCCCTTAAACTTTATAATTTGTGATTTGAACGGGCTCAGATTGGTAAATGATGCTTTTGGTTATAATGAAGGGGATAAATTATTAAAAAGGGTAGCGAAGATATTAAAATACTGCTCCCGCGAGGAAGACATTATTGCCAGATGGGGAGAGGATGAATTTTTTGTACTTATGCCCAGGTCTACGGAAAAGGATGTGGAAGAGGTATCAAATAAGATAAAGAAAATTTGCGCAAAAACCCAGGACCAAAAGATACCTTTAAACATTTCTATGGGAATTTCAACAAGAGAAAACCAGAGTCAGGATTTAAAAGACGTTATAAAAGAAGCAGAAAATAATATGTATAAGAATAAGTTGCTCAAAAGAAAGAGTATTTATAATTCTATTATCTCCTCGCTGGAAAGAATATTGTGGGAGAAGAATCGTGAGACAAAAGAACATGCCGAGCGCCTCAAAAGACTGATCTTACAACTTGGAATCGCTATTAATCTGCCGCAAAACAAACTGGATGAATTGGTACTTCTTTCTACTCTTCACGACATTGGCAAGGTGGCCATCCCTGATAAAATCTTAATGAAAAAAGGTAAATTAACTGCTAAAGAATGGAAGATTATAAAAAGGCATCCTGAAATAGGATATAAGATTGCTGAATCAACTCCACAAATTGCATCTATAGCCGAGGATATTCTATCACATCATGAATGGTGGAATGGAGATGGCTATCCCCAGGGACTAAAGGGTAAAGATATTCCCATTAATGCATGTATTGCATCTATTGTGGACGCTTATGATGTTATGACATTTGGCAGGCATTACAAAGAAGCGATTTCCGAAGAAGAAGCAAAAGAAGAACTGAAGAGATGTTCGGGAACTCAATTTAACCCGATATTAGTGGAAAAATTTGTTATGTGCCGGGAAAAATTGAATTGATACAGATGAAACATGCATTTAAAAAAGTTGTTTACGTAGTAGCTTCAATTTTTTTAATTATAGAAATTTCAGGCTGCGTTCAGGGGATCGATAGGGCTATAAATGATGATAAAATCGGGGTTGTGGTAAGCATACCACCGCAGGCTGAATTTGTAGAAAAAGTTGGGGGAGATAAAGTAACGGTCACTGTCATGGTTCCTCCGGGGGCCAATCCTCATACCTATGAACCTGCCCCGGTTCAGTTGGAAGAGGTCAGCAAGGCTGAAATATATGCCAAAGTCGGTTCCGGGATTGAGTTTGAACTGGCATGGATGGATAAGATAATTAAAATAAATGAGAAAATGCTGGTAGTGGATTGTTCCAGAGGTGTGAAACTCATTGCTATAAGCTATGAAAGTGGTGAACCTGTGGCATATAATGAATATGATGAGAACGATAAAGATAGAAGTAATTTTAAGGGAATCGATCCCCATATATGGCTTTCACCGTCAAATGCAAAAATAATGGCAGAAAATATTTATGAAGGCCTGGTTCAGATAGATCCTGAAAATCAGAAATATTATGAGAGAAATCTGGGTAGTTACCTGGAAGAACTTGACAGACTGGATGAAGAAATCGCCCGGATATTTTTAGAAAAAGAAAATAAAGTGATAATGGTCTTTCATCCCACATGGACTTATTTTGCATTGGATTATGGCATCAAACAGATGCCTATTGAAGAGGAGGGTAAAGAACCGACAGCTGAAGGTATAAAAAATTTGATAGATAAGGCAAGAAAATATGATATTAAAGTAATTTTTGCTTCTCCGGAATTCAGCACCAAAAGTGCCGAAGCTGTAGCCAGGGAGATTGGAGGATCCGTTGTGCTGATAAGTTCGCTAAAGAAAAATTATGTAGAAAACATAAGAGAAGCTGAAAAGGCTTTTGCCGGGGCCATGGAATGAAATTTAATTGTTTTAGGGATCAGTTAAAATGAAAAATAATGTTGTAGTAGATTTTAAAAATGTATTCTTTTATTATGGCGAGAGGCCTGTCCTAGAAGATGTAAGCTTTTCAATAAAACAGAATGATTTTATCGCTATAATCGGTCCTAATGGTGGAGGGAAAACTACATTACTTAAGATTATGCTGGGACTATTAAAACCGGATAAGGGGACGGTAAAAGTCTTTGGTAAAGATCCCGAAGAAGGCAGAAAGTTAATTGGCTATTTGCCGCAAAATATTTTTTTTGATTTAAATTTCCCTATAAATGTATTTGATACGGTTATTATGGGAAGATATAGAGGGCCTCTAAAAAAATATTCGGAGAAGGATAAGAAATCTGTATTGGATGCCCTGGAAACTGTAGGGATGCTTGAATATAAAAACAGGCATATAAGTATGCTGTCCGCCGGTCAATTACAGAGAATCCTTATAGCCAGAGCTATCGCCAGGGAGCCGGAACTGCTTTTACTTGATGAACCGATGGCAAGTGTGGATCCGGAAACACAAAAATCAATTTATGAATTGTTTCTGGAACTAAATAAGAGGATGGCGGTTGTATTTGTAACCCATGATATTGGTGCAATTTCCATTTACGTTGATAGAGTCCTATGTCTTAACCGGAAACTGTTCTATCACGGCCCAAAAGAAGGCAGTCTGGGTAAACTTGAAGAAGCTTACAGCTGTCCGGTGGAAATACTGGCTCATGGAATACCGCACAGGGTACTGGGGAGGCATAAAAAGTAATGGAAATCTTTCAGTATGAGTTTATGAGGAATGCTGTTATAGCTGCGGTTCTGGTTAATGTAACGTGTGGTATTGTTGGCACCTATGTGGTCATAAAAAAGATAGTATTTATAAGCGGGGGTATTTCACACGCAGCTTTCGGAGGTATTGGGCTGGGTTACTTTCTGGGAGTAAACCCAATTGTTACCGCTGTTCCTTTCAGCCTGTTGTCTGCAATTACAATCGGTCTTATCAGTAAAAGAAGCAAACTGAGCGAAGATGCGGCTATAGGAATAATCTGGGCAGCGGGGATGGCACTGGGTATTATATTTATTAATTTAACTCCCGGCTATGCACCGGATCTTTTCAGTTATTTATTCGGAAATATCCTGACTATTCCTGTGTCTGACCTGTATATTATGCTTGTATTGGATTCAATAATCATTTTGATTATTGTTTTCTTTTTTAAAGAATTTTATGCAGTATCCTTTGATGAGGAATTTTCGACAGTAATAGGCATCCCCAACAGGGTTTTATATCTGGTACTCCTCTGTATGGTGGCTTTAAGTGTGGTTATTCTTATAAGGATTGTTGGCATTATTCTGGTCATTGCACTGCTTACTATACCGTCATCGATATGCAGGCAGTTTACTTATAATATGAAAAAATTAATAACGAGCTCAATTATTACCGGAATTATTTTGACTATAGCCGGCCTATGGATTTCTTATTTATTGAATCTGGCATCCGGTGCAACAATAATCATACTTCTGGCAATAGTGTTCTTTTTTTCTTTTTTCGCAAAAAAAGTTATTACAGCGGTCAGACGGTTAGAGAAAAAAGATTCTATGTAGAATAAATGCTTATGCCCGCCTGGATTTATATGATATATCAACCATCAACACGCTAGTAGAAATTCCTTTTCTTTACCCGTAAGTAACAGGTTTGGCTTAAAAAGTATTATATTGTATATTTAAAACAGGTGATATTTTTATGAGTTCAAATTTACTTGCCTATATTGATAATTATATTAAATCCAGAGATGGGTACTTCTATTATCGTGGGAAATACCGCACAGTGTCCTGGAGCTATAAAAAAGTCTATGATTACGCAAGAAGATTTGGAACGCTGCTCCGTCAGCTTTATATAAAAAAAGGTGATAGAGTCATAATAAAAGGACAGAACCGGCCCGAGTGGATAATTGCTTATATCGGATGCCTTATGCAGGGAGTAATCGCAGTGCCGCTTGATGTAAATTCAAGTGATGATTTCGAGAAAAAAGTGCAGAATAAAGTAAGGGCAAAATTAAAGGTATATAGCGGCAATGAAAAAAAATCTAGAGGCCTTATATCAATTAATATGGAAGATATCGAAGAGCGTCTGTCAGCCATAACACCCATAGAAAGTTCTGACATAACCATATACCCTGACGATTTAACCCAGATTATTTTTACTTCCGGTACAACAGCTGTTCCTAAGGGAGTGAAGATTACCCACAATAATATTACATCCAATTTAAAATCAGTTAAGCCGGTTATGGACAGGTGGAAAAAATTCTTCCGCCTTATGCGGGACTTGAAGATTTTATCAGTTGTTCCGTTAAGTCATATGTATGGTCAGTTTATTGGAATCTATATTCCTTTAATGATAGGCAGCTCTGTGGTTTTTATGAGTAATGTCAATCCAAAGGAAATTTTAAGAGCCATAAAGGAAGAGCGGATCTGGATCCTGGGGACACTTCCGAAGATACTGGAGTTAATAAAAGATTATATAGTCAGGAAATTTAATCTGAGTAGTAAAAAATTTGAAAGAAAATATAACAAATTCAAGAAAATTAAATGGCCGCTCCGGTTTCTGGCTTTTCTTAATATCCATTTGAAGATTGGCCCGAGACTGGTGGCTATAATTGTAGGGGGTGCAGCCTTTGATAAAAATATGGACGAGTTCTGGAGATGTATTGCCTATACAATTTTTCAGGGGTACGGTCTGACTGAAACAGCTCCGATAATAACTCTGGCCGATCCTGCCTGGACAGGTGCGGGCTCAATCGGAAAGGTGCTGGAAGGACAGCAAATACGCCTGGTGGATGGTGAGATATATGTAAAGGGGGACAATGTAACTCCAGGTTATTTCAAGGATGCTTCATTAACAAAAAAGGCTTTTTCAGAAGGCTGGTTTAAAACGGGAGATCTGGCTGAAATAGGCGAGGATGGCAACCTTTATTTTAAAGGAAGAAAAGATACTGTTATTGTAAGAGATGACGGAATAAATATTTACCCGGAAGATATTGAATCTGCCTTAAAAGAAAATAATTCGGTAAAGGATTGTGTGGTACTGGGACTGAGATATGGCAGTAATTTAGAAATTCACGCAATATTGTTGATGGAGGATGAGTATAAAGGTGGTGCCGAAGATATAATAAAAGGAGCAAATGAAAAATTAAACATTTATCAGCACATAAATAGTTATATCATATGGAAGGATGATGATTTCCCAAGGACAGGTACCGGAAAAATAAAAAGGAATGAAGTTTTAGAAGTTCTATCTTCGATGGAGGCTACAAAGGAAGATATAGGAAATAAAACTTACGGTAAATCAAAAGGAATACTGGAAGTTATAGGAAGTCTCCATAAAGTTAAATCAAAAAGTATTAAAAAAGAAGCCGAACTTGAAAAGGATCTCGGTCTTGACTCTCTTGACCTGGTGCAAATTGCCAGTAATATCGAAGAAAAATATAATATAGAAGTTGATGATTCCTTGATTGGCAGAGATACTACTGTGGGAGAAATAGAAAAATTAATTAAGTCTCCCCGGAAAGCTTCGCGGAAAATACCATTTTACAGTTTTCAATTCTGGTTCATTGTCTGTTTAATAAGAATGATTTTTCAGTACATTATCTATCCGTTTATATTTATAATTCTAAGACTTAAAATTAAAGGAAAAGAGAATTTAAAAAACTTAAAAGGTTCTATTGTATTCGCGGCGAACCACATAAGTCCTCTGGATACTTTTACTGTGATCTATTCTATGCCTTTAAAATTGCGTATACGTTTGGCAGTTCTAATGTCTATTGAATACCATTTTAATAATTTTTTCTATCATTCCGGTTCATGGTGGCGGAGGGCAATAGAGGCGGTCGGCTTTTATCTCCTGGTGAATCTTTTTATTAATGCCTGTCCTCTTTCCAGAACTCACGGTTTCAAGCAGGTTATGGAAAATATCGGTAAACTTTTGAGCAGGAAGTGGTCTATTTTGATCTATCCTGAAGGCAGGGTAACCACTGATGGCAGTATTAAAGAGTTTGAGTCTGGAATAGGGGCAATAGCATCCGATATGGAAGTATCTGTAGTTCCGGTAAGAATCAAAGGGCTTTTTAATATTTTGAGAAATGGCATACTACCATGGGGACATATACCAAGATGGCCTCTGGTTACTGTTAGTTTTGGCAAACCTATGAAGTTTAAAGGTATGGACTACAGGGAAATTGCAGGGATAATTGAGAAAGAGGTAAGGACCCTGTAATTTTAACAGTCATTTTCTTTAAATTTGCACTAATCATGTAAGATAATATAATGATTGTGATTATATGTAATAAAAAAAAGAAAAAGGATTGGTTTAAATGAGCATGCAAAAAATAAAAGAAAATATTTATTTTGTTGGAGCCATAGACTGGAATAGAAAGTTGTTTGATGAACTGATAACTCTTCCCAATGGGACCTCTTACAATTCTTATCTGATCAGGGGATCAGAAAAAACCGCTCTTCTTGATAGTGTGGACCCACCTATGTATGATACCCTTGCAGGTAATTTAAAAGAACTGGATGCCAGCAGGATAGATTATATAATATCCCATCATGCAGAACAGGATCATTCAGGTTCTCTGCCGGAGCTGGTGAAGGTATATCCTGAATCCAGGATAGTTACCAACGAAAAATGCAAGTCAATGCTTATGGATCTACTTTTAATACCGGAAGAAAGGTTTTTAGTGGTACAAGATGGGGATACAATTTCTCTGGGTGACAAAACTTTACAGTTTATTTTTACTCCATGGGTTCACTGGCCCGAGACAATGTCTACCTATCTAAAGGAAGATAAAATCCTTTTCAGCTGCGATTTTTTTGGTTCTCATTATGCAACAGATGAACTTTTTGTGAGGGATGAAAATAAGATATATAATGCTGCAAAACGGTATTATGCTGAGATTATGATGCCCTTCCGGACCAGTATAATAAAAAATTTGGATAAGATTAAAGATCTGGATATAGAGATGATTGCCCCCAGCCATGGTCAGGTTTACGATAAGGCAGGCTTTATTGTGGACGCTTATAAAGACTGGTCCTCGGAGAGGGTAAAAAATGAAGTTATAATTCCCTATATATCCATGCACGGCAGCACCGAAAAGATGGTCGAGTATCTTAGAGAGTCCCTGACCAAAAAAGGGATAACGGTTAAGGTTTTTCATCTTACCGATTCTGATATAGGGGAGCTTGCAATGGCTCTGGTTGATGCGGCTACAGTTGTAATTGCAACGCCTACAGTGCTTGCCGGTCCACATCCAAACATAATTTATGCTGCATACCTGGTTAAGGCTTTAAGGCCGAAATTAAAATTCATTTCAATTATCGGCTCATACGGATGGGGTGGAAGAACTGTTGAGATACTTGCAGATATAGTATCTACTTTAAAAGCTGAAGTCATTGAGCCTGTAATTATAAAAGGATACCCGAAAGAGGCTGATTTTAGAATGCTGGATGAATTAGCCGAAAAGATAGGTAATAAACATAGAGAAATTTCTGCGGCGGATTAAACAGGTTACCGGAAAATAAATCAAAAATGGGTGAAAAGAAATTAATATTATGACGAGGGCCGATGGACTTAAAGAAGAGCTGGATCAATTATATTTGAGCTATAATAATAGAAAGTTTATCCATCCTGACCCTTTGGAATTTTTATACGATTATGAAGATATAGGGGACCGCGAAATTGCCGGGATGATTGCTTCCGTATTAGCATACGGAAGAGTGACCCAGATATTAAAAAGTGTTGCACCGGTATTAAAAAGAATGACATCCAGTCCGTTATTATTCTTAAAAGAATCTTCTCCCGATATGCTTTATGATACTTTTAAAGATTTCAAACACAGATTTACGACCGGCAGTGAATTATCCTGCCTTCTGATAAATATAAAAAATGCAATAGTTAAATACGGGTCTTTAAATAACTGTTTTTTACAGGGTCTGAGAGAAGAGGATGATACAACTCTTTCCGCAGCTTTAAATTTTGCAAAAAATCTCAATGTTTTTACTAAAAACAGGTGCAATAGCCTTATACCTTCACCGATGGGCGGTAGCGCATTTAAGAGGTTGAATCTTTATCTGCGCTGGATGGTGCGTAAGGATAATGTGGATCCCGGAGGCTGGATTAAAGTATCCAGGTCCAAATTAATTGTTCCGCTTGATACTCATATGCACAGAATTTCATTAAGGCTGGGGTTTACCGGAAGAAAGCAGGCAGATATTAAAACTGCCCTTGAAATAACCAATGTTTTAAGAGAGTTTGACAAAGGTGACCCTGTAAAATATGATTTTGCCCTTACACGGCTTGGAATGAATAATATTGAGGAAGTTCTTTTAAAAAAAAATATTTAATGTTTTGAACATTGAAAGAATGATTGTATAATAGTAGGAAATTTTTACTTAATAAAAATGTAATTTAATTTTAAAAGGAGCAAGTCATGGTAAGAAAAATACTTTCCAGGATCAGGTACTTTCTGATGATAGTTTTAGTGGGAATTCTGGTCATAACTCTTTTCCCCACAGCTCTTAACGGAGGATCAGCAGAGCAGATGCAGAGTTTTGTGACACGTTTTTACGTGCAGTGCCTGGGAAGGCAGCCTGATGCGGGGGGATTAAACGAATGGGTCGGGTGCCTCCTGAATGGCTCTAAGACCGGCGCAGACGTTGCAGAAGGTTTTATCTTCAGTCAAGAGTTCAAAGAAAAAAATCTCTCAAACGAAGCATTCGTGACCATACTTTACAGGGCATTTTTTAACCGTGAACCCGATGCCAGTGGTTACAGCGTGTGGCTGGAAAAACTATCAGGCGGAACGAGCAGGGAATCGGTTCTGGATGGATTCCTGAAATCGCAGGAATTTACCGGGCTCTGCAATAGCTATGGAATCATACCCTATGCTGGCGCTCCTGCCGCTGCTGCTTCTACATCCTCTTCGACTGCGGCTTCTTCTTCAGCCTCTTCCGGTTACAGCTCAAGCGGGGCAGCAGGTTTTCAGGAAGGAAGGAAAGTTAATTTCATTATCTGGGGAGATGACAGTGCTTACGACAGGCCGGGAGGCAGGGTCAACGGCAGAACCGATATCAATATATTTGTTCACCTGAATCTCGATACCAGGAAAGCATATCTTGTCACCATACCCAGGGATACCTGGTTTGGAGGACGTAAAATTAATGGATATCATGCTATAGGCGGAAATGCCCGTGCAGTAAGTGCCTTTGAGCAATTTACCGGAGCAAAGATCGATTTCTATGTCATTACTGATTTTGATGGATTTGCACCTCTTATCGATTACTTTGGTGGTGTTGACGTCACAGTCGAAGAAAATATATCGGATTCGTTTTCAGGATGTTATCTGACTCCCGGAATGCATCATATAAACGGGGCTCAGGCACTTGCCCTTTCCCGGGCAAGGCACGGAAGGTCTCTTTATGGCGGAGGAGCCTATTCAAGAGAGAGACAATCAGCAATGCTTCTGGCAGATTTACTTCTACAAAAAAAATCGATTGTAAATTCCGGAAATCTGGCCGATTTCTTGAATATAATGGGGCAGTATGTCTGGACCAATATATCGTTGGGTCAGGCGGCACAAATATTACCTGTGATACTTTCTATAAAAAGGGAAGATATTAACATCAGTACTTTTAACTCATGGCCCCAGTGGTTTGGAAAATCAAGCGCTGTTGGTTATAACGAAGCTGAAAAGAATCAGTTTTTTAGAAATATCCTGAATCAATAATTAATATATCCTGATTATCAGTTATATTACCTATGGGAATTACAATGATATAAGAATATGAAATCTAAAAGAGAATTGCTGCTAAACGGAAATATAAATAGTTTACTGTTTAAGTTTTCAGCACCTGCTATCATTGGAATGGTAACAGGTGCTTTATATAATATTACAGATACAATATTTGTAGGTAAAGGTGTAGGCCCACTTGCTATAGCAGCGCTTTTAATAGTGCTGCCTATCCAGCTTATCATAATGGGTATAGGCACTATGATAGGTGTCGGAAGCTCATCTATAGTTTCAAGAGCGCTGGGGAGAAATAAAAAAGACGTTGCACAAAGTGCCTTTGGAAATGCGTTTATTCTCAATCTTATAATAAGCGCTTTCTATATGGTCATTATCTATGCCTTTATGGATAAGTTCCTGATATTTTTTGGGGCATCAACCCAGGTTTTACCTTATGCCAGAGAATATGCCTATATAACACTTATTGGTTTTGTTTTCCTCTCTTTTTCCATAAGCAGCAATAATTATATAAGGGCTGAGGGAAATCCCAGGGCGGCTATGTATGTGATGGCAATAGGAACCGTATTGAATATTATTCTCGATCCTATTTTTATCTTTGTGCTGGGTATGGGTGTAAAAGGCGCAGCTATTGCCACAGTCATAAGCCAGGTAGTCAGCTCCATATATGTTATTTTCTATATTATTTTTGGCGGAAGTGTCTTCAAGTTGAAACTATCTGTATTTAAAACAAAGTTTTCCATTATGAAAGAAATTCTCTTTCTTGGTTTCCCCTCTTTTATAAGTTCTGCAATGGCCAGTATAATAATCCTGATCTTTAACAGGCTCCTGCTCTTCTATGGAGGTGATCTTTATATTGCTATAATGGGAATTGGCCTGAGGATGTTAAGCTTGATCCAGATGCCGCTATTAGGAATCACACAGGGGTTCTCCACTATTGTTAGTTTCAATTACGGGGCAAAACTTTATCACAGAGTTAAAAAAGTACTGGGTATAGCAGTAGCATGGACTGTTGCTATCGCGGGGGCCGGATTTTTGGTTATGATGATTTTCCCTGCATTTGTAATCAGCTTTTTTAGCAATGATGGTAATTTAATAAATGAAGGGGTTAATATTTTGAGAATAGTAATAATGTTTCTTCCCTTTATCGGGGTGCAGATGCTGGGAGGAGGGTTTTTCCAGGCTATTGGAAAAGCAGCCCCTGCTGTTATTTTAACCATCTCCAGACAGGTATTGTTTTTAATTCCCGCTGTCTTTCTTCTGCCTCTGATTTTCGGTTTAAACGGCGTATGGCTGTCTGTTCCGGTTTCGGATTTCCTTTCGATAACAATTACTGCAGGCTGGATGATCAGGGAAATAAAAAATTTTAATAAGGCAGCAGTACCGCAAGCAGGCCTATTAACTAAAAATTCTTACGTAGATTAATTATTATCCAGAAAATTCCTATGAATTCTTACCAATAACACGGCTAAAACTATTTCACAGGCTCTAAAAACAAACTGGTCCAATGACCAGCTAAAACCCCCTCCCTTTTATATCTGAAAACTAGACTTACTGCCGTTACTATATTGTATATTCGAACCTATAATAATCACATGAATATTTTAATTGCTGAAGAAAGAAAAAACCTGCTATCTGCTTTAAAACTTCTTCTGGAAACAGAAATAAACCAGATAGATCATATAAGCGAAGTATCTGATCGCAGGGATTTAAATAAAGCAGTAGAAGCAGAAAAACCAGATATCTTAATTCTGGATGGAGATTTTTTTAACGGGAATACCAAAGATGAAGTTGTTTCTTTTAAAAAATATCATCCGGATATGTTTTTGGTCATAATCGATTTTGATAATGGGAAAAAAAAGAGGTATCTGAAACAGAATGTGGATTTGTTTATCACCAAAGGAAGCCCTTCTTTTAAGGTATTGAATTCTCTTATAGATTTTGTAAAAAAGAAAATAGGTTAATAATAAATACTGCATTGCGTCTATTGATAAGAGTTTAGATATAAAAGGGTGCAGTACTTAAGTTTAATGGAATATTAATATAAGGAAAGGAAGATAAAAATGACTGAAATCAATGAACTGCTGCAAAGTGCGGACTTTAAAAAGGAAAAACACGTTCCGGTAATAGATGCTCCGGATACGGTACAAAAAGGGGAACAACTAGAGGTAACCGTAGGCGTAGGAAAAGAAATATCTCACCCAAATACTACCCAGCACCATATAGGGTGGATATCTCTGTTCTTTCTGCCCGATGGTGAAAAATATCCCATACAGATTGGAGAACTTAAATTTACTGCACATGGCAGCTCCGTTCAGGGTGCCGATACAAGTACTGTATATACAAATCATCAGGGTACTCTGGTATTTAAAACTGAAAAACCGGGGGCCCTAATGGCTTCCTCTTATTGTAATATACATGGATTATGGCAGAGCTCCAAGAGGCTGGATATTTCCGGCTAGGCTATGGAAGGTTTTAAGAGGAAATTATCAAAATATATTTAGTCCGTGGATATATTGATACAAAAACAGAACAGGAATTAATAAAAATATCGTTTGTAAAATTTATTTCTAAGTAAGAAAGAGAGGTATAGCGATGAAAATATTTAAAAGAAACTTATGGTTAATAATTTTATTATCAGCGCTATTTTTATTCTTTACATTAGTTTCCTGCCAAACTGATACAGGCCAGCCTGCAGCAGGAACAGGAAACGGACAGGAAACCGTCACCACACAGAATGGCAATGAAGTCCAAATAGAGATGAGAAATTCAAGATTCAGTCCCGAGACGGTGACTATAAAGCAGGGAACTACAGTCACCTGGGTAAATGAAGATCTCAGTTCACATACAATCACCAGCGGGGAAAGAAATAATGAGTCTGGAATTTTTGACAGCGGAAATATAAGCAGCGGTGGATCATTTAGTTATACTTTCAATGATAAGGGAACTTTTAATTATTTCTGTAAGCTGCATCCTGGAATGGAAGGCACTATTGAAGTTGAGTAAATCATTTAAAACTTCAATAAAAGTTTTTTATAAAATACTGAAAATAATGTATTTAAATTTATGATGAGAAAGTTATTCTCAATTTTAATTATTATAGGAATATTTATCTTGTCTATAGGCTGTGCACAAAAGAGTGAGGATAATAATCCCCAGGAATATTTCAGTAAGGCTAATCTTTTGATATATAACACAAATGAAAATAATGAAACAAACCCAAAGGAACAGTTTGAAATTCAACTAAAGGAATTTTATGATTTCAGACAGAAGTTTTTTTCAATCTGGAATGATCACATCGAGGCTACAACTCTACTTTTGGAAAAATTCAATAATGAGAATATAACTCTGGATGATAAAATTATATATTCTCGAATGCTCCGTGAAAAATATGAAAAATTCAGTGATATAGTATTATTATGAAAGTCTATTTGAATTATTTAGGAAAAATTTATAAAAAAATTAATGTCAGGTTTTATAATGGTTAGATGGTTATAGAAAATCACAATATAAAATGCCCCGGCTGTGGAAGGTTTATAAGAAAATTAGCTTCATTATGCCCCTACTGCGGCGCGAAGACTATGGTTGCCCCGGAGGCGCGAAGACTATGGTTGCCCCGGATAAGGGAGGATTTATCTGCAGAAATTGTGGTAAAAAAGTACCTCAAAAAAATATTCGACCAAATAAAAAAGATAATATTAGTGTTATTACACATTGTCCTTATTGCGGTATAAAAATTTAAATGATAAACAATACAATAGAAAGGTATTTATATGTTAAAAGAAAAAATCAAAGCTCCCGATTTTAAGTTGATAGATCAAAATAATAAATTTCATACTTTGCTGGACTATAAAGGTAAATGGGCGGCGATTTATTTTTACCCCAGAGATAATAGTCCCGGCTGTACCACAGAAGCAAAAAATTTTAGGGATAATGTTGATAAATTTAAAAGACTTAATGCAGAAGTTATAGGAATAAGCCCGGACTCGCCGTTAAGTCATAAAAAATTCGCGGATCAATATAATCTTCCCATAACTCTTCTTTCGGATCCAGGGAAAGAGGTAATAAAGAAATATCACGCGGGCGGAATTATTACCAAGAGAGTTTCATATCTTATTAATCCGGAGGGATTAATCGAGAAAGCCTATCCAACAGTAAATCCCGCAAAACATGCAGAAGAGATTTTAAGTGATTTAGAGGAATTCAGTAAAGAGTTAAGGAATTATGAATGAATATAAGTATCAATACGTTTGCCGGTAGTAAAAGGTAAATACTGTAACTGCTATTTATGGCATCGCTTTTATTTTAATTACCTGAATTAAATTTGTAAAGCACTGCATTTTAATATTATAATACTTAAGTGGTTTTTATCATGAAGATATATTGTTGATATTTTTTTATTATAATAATCTGATAATAGTAGTTTGATAAGATCTTTTTTTAAAAAAAATTACTTGAGTATTATATTTGGTCTGATATCGATTGTAGGCCTTTATTTTATGAGCCTGCACAGTTATCTCCTTTATCACAATTTTGTAGAATTATTCAGCATTATTATAGCCTTTGCTATATTCATTATTGCCTGGAATTCAAAGAAGTTTCTAGATAATAATTATCTGTTATTTGTTGGAATCGCTTACCTTTTTGCAGCCTTGCTGGATTTATTCCATACTCTTGCCTACAGAGGAATGGGTATATTTACAAATTTTACAGGGTCAAATC